>CALMJY010000067.1 GCA_937864815.1 uncultured Bacteroidota bacterium | reverse complement strand
TTAATTCAAATTCCCCGGAGGTAAGCTCCAGTTTTACAGGTTGGGGTATAATGGAAAGTTGTTTTCCACCGTCTGAGATATCCGACTCATTATCACATCCTGCAATAAAAATGATAAGAACCAGCAACTTAAAAAACTGGATGATTGATTTCATAATCAAGAGTTATAAAATTTAACCACAGAGGACACAAAGTCCTTCGCCTCTGGCTCAGGATAACACTGAGAGCACAGAGAAACTGAAAATCAATCCTTTGTGTTCTCTGTGTAATCCTCAGTGCCCTCTGTGGTTAAAAAGTTAATATATAAAGTTCTGTCAATTATTTCAGTACTGAGTTTTACCCAAACCCTTTCCCACTGCTTTTATCTGCTCCAGGTGATGCGGCAGTATATCACCCTTTGGAGTTACCACTACTTCAAGGCATAGGACTCCCTCATTCTGAACGATCTTTTTTGCCTTTTCAACAAGCTCCTCTGTTTTAAACTGGCTGCCATGGCCTCCCCACTTCTCTCCCAGATATGTAAAAAGGAACCACTGAACACCCGGTTCAACCCAGCGTGATTCAGGAAACTCGTCTATCGTCATTTTTTCACCCGAACTGTAATCACAGTAAGGAGTGTTAACCTGTATCTTTCCAAAACCATAATTGTAAGTTACTATGCTGTTTTTATTACCTGCTTTTGCAGCAAGAGTATGAGTGCTGATGTTGTGCTTCTGAGACATGTCCATCCTGATACTTCTGATATTGTTCCATGAATAGAGTCCGTCGAACCACCAGCCCTTAACATCCGTGCCATACCTGACACTCCATTCCCGTATCATATTTTCCAGTATAGCCTGGTTATACTGGCTTGTTGCAGAATCCTTTCCGTAGGTATACCTGAATTTTTCCGATACCAGTTTATTGCTTATCGGCGGATTTGACGGAAGGTAGAGAATCAGAGGAATTTTGTATTTTTTCAGTGACCTGATCAGGTCCATTGGCAGATCACGCCTTGAGCAGAGATCACCCGGATATGTACCCACAATACTATCGAATGCAGCGTTTGGCGAACAGTAGTAACCTGAGTTCTGACCAAGGGTAAACATAACATAACCGGCACCTGCCTCACTTGCTTTCAGTGCAAAATCATCAGTATCGAAGCTGTCAACGGCATCATTCCATTCCTTTGAACCCTTGTCCTGTACAATGTTTGAACTTAAGTAGTGAACCATGATCCCGAAACTTGCATCACGGAACCAGTCGGTATCCGGATTGCCCTTTACCTCAACGGCTGAAGAAGAAATCCTTGAGGAGGATATCATTTTGCCATTGTTGCCCGAAGTTGCCGTAATCTCAATTTTAAGATATTTCCCTTCATATGATGTAAGCAGGACTATTTCAGGAGTCCATATGCCGGGTATCTTCTGCCATCCGGTGTCAGGAGATTCAGAAATATACCAGGTGAACTGAGGGTTTGAATAGCCCTCAGGAAGATCGTATTTAATGGTAAGAATCTGTTTGGCAACAAGATCGCCCTCAAATGTCAGATTATTAATCTGGTCAACCTTACATGAAGCTATTAAAAAAGATATTAGGAACAGTAATAATATTTGTTTTTTCATGTATTTGCTGTTAATTCATTTAACCTGATTACAATCTCTTATCATGTTTAGAATCTAACATCCCGTTGTACCCACCCCTAGCCCCTCCAGGGAGTGGAACTCACCACTTTATATCTCACATCTCACATCTCATATCTAACATCTCCCCCTCTCCCAGTCACCCTCTCTCCCAGTCACCCTCTCTCCCAGTCACCCTCTCTCCCCTTCAAATCCTCTAGCCTGATGCCTGTAGCCTTACGCCTTACTTTTTCACATAATCAAATGGCAAACCGTTATAGGTCCTGGCGAGAAGGGCAATATTTCTTGCATCGGCTTTGAGGCTGTCCGGATGATTAGAGAGGTAATAATCAACAGGTGGCATTATTGACCCGTTGACCGGTTTTGTAAATCCATAGAGACCAATATTTTTCCGTATCGCATCAGGTATTACAACAGCAGCATCCTGACCATTCCAGTTTGCAAGACAGGTCACCATCCTTGTATTTTCGCCGAGCATTGCCTGAGCTGAGGCAGTTGTTGCCGTGTCACCTGCCTCATTCAGCACCCAGTCAACTTCCCTGAGCATGTCGGAACCTGCAATATCCCTGTTGGTAAGCTGGGCGCATGTAAGCCAGATTATACAATCAGGATCAGCGTTTCTGACTGTTTCCCTGATCCTTTTCCATGTACGGTCGATAGCCTTTCTGCGGAACTGCAGCTCCGTTTCGGAAGTGATCTTTTCGATTCCAGGAAAAGGTTGTCCCATGAGCTCTGAATACATCTCCTGTTCGCAGGGCAGCCATTTGAGAGGGGGATATGGTTCCATCACAGCTCCAGGATTCCATAGCCAGTCAATAAAAACACCGTCAATTCCTGTTTTCTTTATTGCATCTTCAATTGAAGCACAGAGGAAATCGAGATATTTAGTGGTATACGGGATATGAGGAAGAGAAGGTATACCATAACTATAATCGGGTTTTTCAAGTCCCCATCGGGTATTTGATCCGGCACAGAAATATCCGAATACCTTGATATTCTTAGCATGTGCCAGCTTTACCTGTTCTGTAAGAAAATCATGGACCAGTCCCGGTTGCTCGGGAACTATGCCATTTTTATACCAGGCATACCCGTTGCATGAAACGGCAAATGACTGGATGACATTGCAACCGAGTGCTGCATACCATTCAACATGTGCTGAAGGGTCGGCATCGGCCCACAGTCCGGGAGCAGCAAAGCCATTTGGACCGCCCTCGCCCCAGTTGAAGTCGATGTCGTAGGCTTTTATCGGCTCAATACCAGCTTGTTTGGTTGTTTCCTTACAGCCGGAAGAAATCAATACAGTTAAAATAAACAGGAATGAAGCAGTTTTTTTCATCGAATCAGGTTTTATGGGAGAGGTAAATGCTTTTTCTTTACTAAGATATTAAAAGAATTTTAAATCCATTAACCAGAGAGGACACAAAGGAAAACACAAAGATCACAGAGAGAAACAAAGTTCTTTCAAAATCCTTTCTTTACCCCCCAACCCCCCTGGGGTATAGCTGTCAACTTAAGGAGATTTATGTTACAGGAAATGGAAATATAAGTTTCCCCTCCTTTTGAAGGAGGGGTGGCCGCAACA
>CALMJY010000066.1 GCA_937864815.1 uncultured Bacteroidota bacterium | reverse complement strand
GTCTTCCTGGATCCGGAACGGTAAGAGTATGTCTTTTCCGCTATAATAATGCTGAAACACCTGAATCGGGCGATGAGTTTAGTGGAATAGCCTATTCAAACCCCTTTACCTATTTCACAAATGTTAGCCAGCCATATCCTTCAGGAGTAAAGACTCTTGCTGTTTTCAATAGTAGCACTGAAATAGAAGATCTTGGAACGATTGAATTAAAGGCAGCCGATGCCCCTGATGTGTTTAATGCCAAACTATTGTATCGTAACATAACATTTTACAGCGATGGAACACCAATAACTATAAGTGAATGAAATAATTGAATATATCAAGGCCACAATAACCCAATAAAAACAACTAAAACATTAAGCAATATGGAAGCAAGAACACTCGGAAGAGTTGAAGCCATACCAAAAGATGCAGCTGAAAGCCGGAAGATCCCTTTCGTGCTGTCAACTTATAAAAAAGACAGGCATGGAACGGTTTTGAACCAGGATAACTGGCATCTGGATAACTACCGTCGGAATCCGATAATAGCCTATCAGCACAATCTTACAGGCAGCATCTGCCAGGAGCCAAACCCTGATAATGTAATAGGTAAGTGTGTAGAAATAAAAGTAGAAGGATCAGGCTCCCAAAAACGGCTCGTAGCAACAGCCATATTTGAGCCTGCAGTAACGAATCCTCTTGCTGAAAAAGTCTTTCAGAAGATACTCTTTGGATCTCTTAATTCTACTTCGGTCGGATTCCTGGAGGTGGGAAAAGGAAGATATGGCACCGGTGAAGAAGCTGAAGGCAGAAGCGAAGAGACTTATTACTTTGCAGGACAGGAGCTTTTGGAGTGGAGCATTGTTAACATTCCATCAAATCCGGAGGCAGGCAAACGTAACTTTCTAGTGCAACGTAAACTCAGGGAGGATGCTTATGCTGCCCTGATGTATGCCTGGAAGGAACTTGGTGGCAAGTTCACTCTGAGCAGCCTGAAAGAAATGAAGGTAAGCCAGATACTCGATCTGTTGGATAACCGGGCCGAAGAGTTAATTAGTAGCAGAGAGGGCTATGAGGATCTTGAATACCTGAGAAATATCTATTATGGTAAGCACAATGGATCTTCTCCGAAGTGGCGTGAAGACTGGCAGAGGGCACACAAGGCACACTTAAAAGGATTAATCTAAATAATTTTTTAAAAATATCGCAAAATGAAAACTAGAATCAGACTATTTAATCTTGTGGACAATGTAATTTCAAATAAGTCACATGATTACGGACAATCCGAGTATATGAAACTCGGAGAGAGTCAGTTTGCCGGCTTACCGGAGAAAATGAAAATTAACCGGGTGCTTTTATTGCCAGCTTTTACCAGATCAGCAATTGAATCGCTTGGCCTTAAAGAGGCTTCTCCTATTCTGCCTACAGAAGATTATGCAGCTCCCCTGGGTGAGATGGGAGTTACATTTCTACATAGCATCATGCCTATTAAGAACCTGCCTGTATTAAGCGGACTGGCAGCTGAGTCAGTAGGTGAAACGGAGGCGACTAGTGATGCTGAAGGATCTTTGGCCTCAATAAGCTTATCGAATCTTCGTCTATCTACAAAACAGCTTATCAGCCGTACGGTTGTACGTCAGGGTGACCCAGCAGTTGAAGAGATGATTACCGACCGAATGGTGACAGCTATAATGAATCAGGGAGTGTCAATATTATTTGGTACGGGCGCCCGGACAGCGAAAAAACCCCAGGGCATGGGTTATAAAATAACTACCGGTGCACTTACAAAGCGAAATGCAGAGAATCCTACGTTTGATATGCTTTTGGCAATGGAAAAACAGCTGGGTGATGTTCCTGCCCCAATTCAGAAACTGGCATTCCTAACCAATTTAAACGGGCGCATGCTGCTTAAGAAGACAGAAAGACAGACAGGATCCGGGGCAGCCTATCTTATGGATAGTCAAAACATGGTTAACGGCTATCCGTGTTTTGTAACAAACGCATGTTCAAAGATAGCCGGAGCTGACGGAGCTGGCAACCTGCTGGTTTTTGGCTGCTTCTCCGATTTGATTATAGCTCAGCAGGGAGGCTGGATGATCGAGGTAGATCCCTTTACTTATGCAAAAAACAACAAAGTTTCTATCACGGTATCAGGATTCTTTGATTTCAAGGGGGCCAGAGGCTCGCTTGCTACCTCAAGCGATGAGTCAACGGATGCTGATGAGTATGCTTACAGCTTTTCGACCAGGGCAATAAAATAGTATTTTTTCCTCAATTGAGGCTTTTCATGGATTGATAGGCGGGGCCGGAAGCCTAACCGGCCCCTTTATTAAATGGGCAATTAATGAGTTTAGAACAAATATACTTCAAAGCAGGTACCAATAAGTAACAACATGGACACTACACGGTTAACAGAGAATTTAATTGATATCAACTCCCTGATGAGAGTGAGTAAATTCGCCGGGCAGATTAACAAGTCTGTTGCCTGGGTACATAACCTGGCAAAAGAGAAGCTGATTGACCTGGTTGTAATCGACGGGTTTCACTTTGTGAAAGTAAATGAAAAATCACTGAAATATCTGAAGTAATTTTTTTATTGAATTTCAGACACTTATAACTATTAAGCAATGGCAAAGAGATTTATTGATTCAGGGCTTTTCGATGATGACTGGTTCATGGATCTGAGTAAAGAAGGAAAGATCCTTTGGTTATATTCTATAACAAAATGCGATCATGCAGGGATTTTGAAGCTAAATATTAAACTATGTAAAGTACAAACCGGCATTAACAATATTGAAACTGTTATCAAAGAGTTGGGTAACCGTTTGGTAAGAGTTAACGAACAGTTGCTTTTTGTTCCTAAATTTGTTGTATATCAATATCCTGGCTTTCCTGATTGTAAATTTCCGGCCGCTCGTTCTGCTATCAAAACTCTTGAAAAATATCAATTAATTCAAGATGGAAAACTAACTGTTGCCAAAGAGTTACCTAACTCTTATGGTAATGGTAATGGTAATGGTAATAGTAATGGTAATGGTAAAGAAGAAAAAAAGGTGTTGAATTTTTCTTTTGATCAATTCTGGGATCTCTATGATAAAAAAGTCGGTTCAACAGATAAAGTTGAAAAGAAGTGGTCGCTTTTATCCGATAACGACAGAGAGAACATAATGAAGTATATTCCAAAGTACCTGGCAGCCCAGCCGAACAAACAATTTCGTAAGAATCCGGAAACATTCCTGAATAACAAAAGCTGGAATGATGAGATAATTGATTCAAGCAGGACAGAAGGGACCATAGGCAGGAGAGTTAAAAGGGTAAATCAGCTGTGGGGTAGGGGTCCGGCAGCTGCAGAAATGAACTATACTGAACCAGAATCATTTTAAGACTATGAATACAGGAGAGTTTATCAGAACAATAGAAAAGAAACCTTACTTGAAATATGTTGAATATGATTTTTCAGTGAGGCTTAATAGCATGTTGAGAATTGCAAAAAGGATATGCCCGGCCTTTGTTCTTGACCAGGATAATACTGTCATCTATCATGAAGCTGTTAAATATTTTGCTGCAGACAAAACATGTACCTGGGATCTGAGCAAGGGGTTGTATCTGTATGGTCCTGTTGGCAGCGGCAAAACATTGTTTTTAAAAATCTTTCATTCCCTGATGGATGCTCCTGGCATTAAAGAACATAGCGGGAAAAACGGATTTGACTTTTTTACAGTGAATGATATAATTGATGGTTATTCTGCACAGGGGCCCGCATTCTGGAAAAATAAAAATCTTAATAGATCAGAACATTACCCGCCGCCGGCTCATGTGGCAATAGACGACCTGGGGCAGAATTCCCGTACCGCCTCATATTTTGGCAACCAGATTGATGTTGTTCATGAGCTAATACAGCGCCGGTATTATGCTTATACGGATAATTTCGTTCTGACTCATGCCAGCTCAAACATAACACCTTCAAAAATAAAAGAGTTTTATGGGGATTTTCCTGCAAGCCGAATGAGAGAGATGTTTAATGTTATACCGTTAGCCGGATCCGATAGACGTAAGTAGCTAAAGCCAGGGGTAAAGAACCGAAGCCCAGGAAAATATTTGGTTCAAATAAAAACTTTATTCAAAATGGATTCAATCAAAACAAAAACGGATAATTTTTCAATCCTTAATGGGAAGGCGATTGCAGGAGTTGTATTAGTTCCCAAAGCAGGTCATTTTGTTGGTTATGTTGCCTGGGAATGGGAAGATCAGGCAAAAATGAAAAACTTCGCTATTGTAGAATCAAATCATCTAATCGGTTATTTCGATTCTGAATGGATTGATAAAATTGCAGATTATGGCAATGATGTAACACATAAAAAAGAAATTCAAAAGCTATTTCCGCATCTCTTTTAATTGGTGGTAATAAAATATGCCATGAAAAACAGAACACAATACACCAGCAGAGACATTTTAAAATTGTTGAAAGCAAGGAAGAAAGAATTGATCAGATTACATTCCTGGTTAAAAAAATATCCTGGTAACGAGGGAGATACTTTATTACTTCGGAGGAGGATTGCCAGGACGTTATCTATAATTGAATCAGACATAAGTGTCGAAAGTGTTTCTCTTCCAGATATAAAGAAATCCAGACAAACGAAAGAACAATTTGA
>CALMJY010000065.1 GCA_937864815.1 uncultured Bacteroidota bacterium | reverse complement strand
AGTTTTAACGTAAAAAGACTATCACTTAACCTGTTTGACCTTCAAAATGAATTCACAATCCAAACCAGCCTCAAAAAGACTTCACTCCCTCGATGCCCTTCGTGGCTTCGACATGTTCTGGATTATGGGAGGTAAATCAATTTTCACCGGTCTTGCCACACTCACCGGATGGCCGGTATTTCAATGGTGGGCATCCCAGCTTGAACATGTTGAATGGCACGGATTCCGGTTCTATGATATGATATTCCCCTTATTCCTGTTTATAGCAGGAATTTCATTCCCATATTCTCTTGCAAAAAGAAAAGAAAACGGAGAACCTGAAGGTAAAATATACAGGCACATCATAAGCCGCGGACTGATACTTGTACTGCTTGGCATAATCTACAATAACGGAATCAGGTTTGATTTCGATACCATGCGATATGGCAGCGTGCTGGGAAGAATAGGTCTGGCCTGGATGCTGGGAGCAATTATATATATGAATGCGGGGCGCAATTTAAGGCTGGTGTGGTTCAGCCTGATTCTTATCGGTTACTGGTTGCTGCTTTTACTCTTCCCTGCCCATGACCTGGGATCAACAGATCCTTTATCGCAGGAAGGTAACCTGGCAAGCTATATCGATCGCCTGCTTATGCCCGGGAGACTTTACCGCGGCAATCACGATCCTGAAGGCTTGTTCAGTACAATACCTGCGATAAGCACAGCACTGCTCGGAATGTTTACGGGAGAATTTATGATGTCAAAATACCTTGGCGACAAACCTCTGAAAAAGGTTCTATACCTGGTTGGCGCAGGTATTGTCTTTATCATTATCGGAAAGCTATGGGATATTGCATTCCCGATAAATAAAAATCTATGGTCCAGCTCTTTTGTATGCTTTGTCGGAGGATTAAGCATACTGCTGTTCGCTTTGTTTTACCTTGTAATAGATGTTTGGGAATATAAAAAATGGTCATTCTTCTTTGTTGTTATAGGGCTTAATCCGATAACTATCTACCTTACCAGACAAATAATTGATCTGGACCATGCTGAAAGGTTCTTCTTCAAGGGTATCAGCGATCTGATGCCTGAAACATGGGCTCCACTCATAGAAGGTATCGGAATAACTGCAGTTGGATGGATTTTCCTTTATTTCCTGTATAAGAAGAAGATTTTCCTGAAGGTATAGACACTCAGATCTTCAGCTTAACCATATATAAAGAAATAGTGTAATAAGTGAAAGTACTGACAGATGCAGTCTCCAGTCTGTCAATCCTTCAAACTTTGCAATTTTACCTGTATATGTAAAGGTGGTTGTTTCAAGCTTTTCTGGTGAGGTCTTTTCAGTGAAGGCCGAAACTGCAAATAAAACTCCTGTAATTATTATCTCGGCCCAAAGTCCCCTGTAGCCAAAATTCAATGTCAGATTATGATGCAGAAAAGGGAATAGCTGCTGTCCTTTTTCAGGTCCGAGAAACTGATCGGTTACAAACAATGTGGCAAGAAGAATGCCTGCAATCACTGAAGCTGCAGCCCCTTTCAGTGTAACTCTTTTGCTCACAATTCCAAAGAAAATCGCCGGAAAAACCGGTATCACAAGGTAAGCTGTAATTGTCTGAAGATACTTGTATAATCCTTCCTCATTTTTATATACCATATATGCAGCTCCTATTCCCAGAAAAGTCACTATCATTATAATATACCGGCCAAGAGTAACCTGCTTTTTTTCAGGAATATCCGGTCTGAACTCAACTATAAAATCCCTGACAATCAGTGTGGAAACTGAATTCAGCACTGCTATCAGTGAGGTAACCAGTGCTGCCATGAGTGAAGCCAGAAGCAATCCTCTCAATCCCCCGGGTAAAAGGTTATTCAGCAAAAGGACAAATGTCTGCTTTGTGGCATCCCCCTCCAGCTCTCCAGGAAACAATGCACAGGCAATAACCCCCGGTAATGCAAAAATGAAGATCGGCAGGAGCTTAAGAGTTACAGCAAACATTGAACCCCACCTTGCCTGTTTAATATCAGGGGCAGCCAGTACCCTCTGAACATTTACCTGGTCAATACCCCAGTAAAATATGCCTGCATAAAAAGCAGTAGCCAGTATCCCCCAGAAGGGATAAACCTGGTCGCCGGGTCTTGCGATAGACATCATCTCCGGCACTTTTGTCATAAGTCCGTTCCATCCCCCAACCCTGTCAAGACCAATGAAAAGCATTATTGAAGATCCTGCTATCATGATGATCACCTGGATCGTATCAGAATATGCAACAGCTGTAAAACCTCCAGCAATTGTGAACAGAGCAACACCTATTGCAATCCAGAAAACTGTTGTCATTACATTCCACCCAAGGATACTGTTGAGAACAAGGGCGCCGGCAAACAAAGTGAAAGCCAGCTTTGTCATAATACTGATAATAAGCATTAACCCTGAGAAAAAGGTTCTGGCTCTCCTGTTGTACCGAAGCTCGAGGAATTCAGGAATTGTATAGATCCTGTTTTTCATATAATAAGGAAATAGAACAGCACAGGCAAAACCTAAGGTTATTGCACATGTGAGCTCAACCGATCCCGCCGCCAGCCCATACCTGTATGAATCTCCTGACAATCCTACGAGATGCTCCGCACCAATATTTGTCGCAAATAGCGAAGCCCCTATAACAGGCCATTTAATAGACCTACCTCCGAGAAAAAAATTTGAACTGTCCTGTCCGGCCTTTTTCCGGTAGGCCATATATAATCCGAAGGAGAGGCTGCCACCCATCATTATTAAAAGAACCAGCCAGTCAAGTGAGGAAAGTGAGAGACTCATCTATGAGATTATTTTAATTTGGATTCGATAATATTCAACCTGTTTATGCTCTGCACCATTGACCGTACAGTATGATAATTGATCTTCCATGAATGGCTCATGTGAGTCCATATCGGATCACCTTTTCGTGTCATCAAAGGAAACCATTCGCCCACTCCTTTATTAACCATCTTTTCCATTACAAAACGATGTACATTCCTGAAGGCATCCCAGTATTTATCATCACCAAATAATATTACTGCGTCGAGCATTCCTATTAACACCTCTGCCTGCTGCCAGAATTCTTTCTCCCTGTCATAAACACCTCCGGAATGAGGACCCTCAACGTAAACGCCTCCATACTCAAAATCGATCCCGTTATTGAGAGTATGATCAAAAATTATTTTTAACAAACCGGAATATCCATCGCTGTTTATTTTCAGTATTTTAAGTGCATGTATAAGCAACCATGCAAATTCTGCATTATGACCGTAGCAGGTATTATCCGTTGCATTGCCTTTCTGGCCTTCCTCTGAAAATCTGTCCCAGCCCCATACTATATCAAACCTGATCTGCGGGGCTACAGTCCAGTCCTTGAAGAATTGCGGAATACCTGTCTTATAAACAGGATGAATAATCCTGTGTATTAAAATGTCAATATCCTCAAGAAGTTTCCTGCGGTGAACATCTTTACCAGTACATTCATAAAGAGTTGTAAAGGCTTCCATAAGATGCATGTGAACATCGAGTGTTTTCCTGTCGCCACCCTGGCTCCCCGGACCGCAGAGTGTCCAGTCGCGATGGAACATTTCCCAGTATCCGCCGTACATTGAATCGACACAATACTTCTGAAGAAGGTCAAAGACTTTTTCAGAATATTCAATTCCCCTCATGTCACCTGTTGCCAGGGTATATTCACTGAGAGAATAGATCGCAAAGCTCTGACCATATATAATCTTCTTATCAATCTTAACATTTCCCTTCCTGTCCATCATCCAGTAGAATCCGCCGGAATCACTGTCCCACATTCTGTTTATCAGGAAATCGGCGCCATGCTTTGCCATTGCTTCCAGCCTGCCGTTTCCATATCCGGCACGATGGGCAGAGGATAAGGTATAAAGACACCGGGTCTGTGCAATAAGTGATTTTTCATCCTCCCCGCTGTCATTTCCATCCCTGTCGAAATGTGTCAGGTAACCTCCATTGTGATAATCCATCATACGTGTAGTCCAGAAAGGAAGTAATTCATTATTAAGATGATTTTCAGCCTCCAGCCTTAAACCGGTAACTTCAGTCTTTATCATGTTTTTTTTTTGAATTAAGCTGTTGATGTAATGCAAGCAGGAAATCGCGGTTATCAGCACTCAGGTAATTCATTTCACCTCCCATCCGTGAAAAAGTTTTGCAGTACCTCAGGTAATATGCAGGATGGTCAACCGGTGGTTCGCCGTTTTTCTGCCAGTCCCAGTCTGATTCAGCAAGATCAACAACAAGCATCTTATGGTTATCGATATGTCTTTTCTCCTGGATCATAATATTTTGTGCCATCGACAATGCTTTTTCAAATATCATGGGAGACATCACTGCCGATCCTATTGAAATGTAAACCCCGTGATCGAGCCTGGTTATACTTTCTGTAAAGGATAAAAAATCGCGCAAGGCACATCTTCCAAGTGCAGCCCCATGGTTTACCGGATGATTGTAAATAATATCATGTCCTATCATTGGATGACTGGTAAATGGAACCCCGAGTTCATATGCTGCTGCCTGAACAGAATACTTCCGGAAGGGATGTTTAACAGCCATGAAGCCTGGTATAAGTCCAAGCCTGCTAATGATGCCTGCCAGATCTGTTGCTGATGCTGAAAGATCAGGATCAGATTTCATCCTGGCGGCAGCTGTTTCATAAAGTGTATTTACATCAGGGATCTCCAATCCTTCCTGTGATATCATCTTGCCTACTGTTTCACCATAACCAAGTCCCTCATAGGCTCCGACTATGAGTGCCAGATTAATATAATAACCAGTCTCTTCCCATATCCCGAATTGCCCCAGCCTGACATTTTCCTTTACATCCTCACTTGATTCACCCTGAAAAGCAAACTCCCAGTCATGTATTATTCCTGCACCGTTTGTAGCCAGGTGAGTCAGCCAGCCTTCCCTTATCAAAGCTATGAGAGTCGGAGCCATCCCGTTCTTTATAGTATGGGCGCCAAAGGAAAGCATTACAGAACTGCCTTTTTCCCTTGCAAGTCTTATATCACCGGCAGTCTTCCTTATCAGTAATTCAGCTGATTCTGAAAGTTTGCCCGGACGTTGTGTTACAGGGATATGATCACTCTCAATACGAATCCTGTTTTTTCTTTCGGACAGCTTTCTTATAAAAAGCCTTCGCCTGTCAAATTCCTTATGAGCCATTTCTATTGTTAAATATTTAACAGAACGGATAAATCCTTCGGTCTTGAAAAGTCGGGTACTATTATATCGGCGCCTGCTTTTATGAGCCGTTCTCTTTTCTTCTCATTCAATCCGAATCGTCTCAGCTCGCTGCTTGCCACTCCGACTGTAACTCCATTTCGCTTATGAGTTTCCCTTATCTCAACAGGACCGTCTCCAAATGTTGCTATTCCCCCCGGATCTGATCCCTGCAGTGAATCAAGAATCCTGTCAAGAACTATTTTTTTCGCTTCTTTGTTTATATCACCCACTGATCCGTAAATTCTTCCTTCAAACAGATGGGCATACCCGAGAATTTCTGCTTCATTTCTGACGTCCTCTTCATCAGTGCCGCTGGCGAGATAAAGCTTGATCCCCTTGTCATACATACTCTTAAGAAAGGCAACAGCCCCTTTTAATGTAAGGTCATCAACTGAAAGTTCACCCCTCCTGAGCTTTTCAACCCTGTTACTGACCATTTTCATTAATTCTTCATTATAGATCTGCTTATAGCCAACTTCATCCGGAATTTTGTCTTCGTCAACACATCCGAATTCCCTGACTAGGCTGACCAATCCCTTCATCTGTACAAGTGTCTGAATACCTGTTGTTTTGTCAATATACTCATCAACTCTCCGGCAGACTTTGCGATACAATAATTCATCGGCAGTTCCTGATTTATCCCCCAGAATTGCATTTATCATCATCGGTGCCATAATTCTCTCCCAACCCTCCCTAAGGGTGGAAATAGTTCCATCGTGGTCGAAAATTGCGTGGGCAATCGCCGGTTTGTCTTTCCATCTGTTTATAATCTCGATCTCGGTCCCGGGCAGATAATCGGCAAACCTGATATTCTCTGCAAGTTCTGAAGAATATATAAAATCCGGATCTTCCCCTATTGCAAGTATCTCTCCGGGTGTTGCCGTGCCTGTCTGGAAAAGCTTCTGAACCGTGACACCAGCCACGTAAGTTCCTATTAATGCAGCCTCTTTCATCTTATACCCTGCTGCAAGTGCAGATGCTGCTCCGGCAAGGTAACTGTCGCCTGCTCCTACTGTATCGACTTTTGAGAGGATCATCAGACCAGGAATCTCAGAGATACCTGAGCTGTCGATTGTTAAAGAACCTTTACTGCCTCTTGTAATGAAAACGGGTTTCCGGAATCGATTAAAAAGGCTTTGTGCAAAACTGAGAGTTTCAGAATAAGATATTGCTTCATCAGGTTTCCGGATGACATCACACAACCTGGCCGCCTCAGTATCATTCATTTTGCGTATTGTACCATTGTAGAAATCATTAAAGTTCCGGCTGTCAGTAATAAAGAGCTTTTCGGGAAAATCACTTATCAAATTTAAAAGACTGCTTTTAAAGAAACCGGTATGTATACCTGAAGGCACCTGCTGATTAATAATCACAACATCGGCTTCAGGAATCTCTTTTCTGAGGTTAGAGATCAGAAGGGTTGCTGTTTCCTCGGATAAATGATTATAATTTCCGAAATCGACCCTGTTCAGCTCTCTGTTGTCAATATAAGGCTTTGCATAAGTATGTGTGTACCACTCTTCATTCTGCACCAGCATGTTGCCGGTTGAGATCCCCGCCTCCTTCATTATCCTGATCATTTCTGTCCCGAAAGGATCGGGTCCGATAACGCCGAATGCCCTGATGTCCTCTATTCCCATTGCAGCAAGGTTATTTGTCACATTTCCCGCCCCGCCTAACGAGTAACGTTGCTGTCTAACAGGTCTTGTCACCTCATTGGTCTCGATTGAGATCTCGCTCATGGCTTCATCGATAAACCAGTAGGCATCAAGACAGAAATCACCGATGACTATTATTCTGACAGAACTAATATCATCAAGTACCTTTTTTAGCTTTTCCTTATTCATATAATTGTTTCTCTCTACAAATTTGTCTGATTATTCCTCCAGGAGATTAACCTCACGGATTTCCTTCGTTATAAAGTTCAAACGAAGGGTCTTTATCTCGAATGGTCTGAAATTTCCTTCCCATTTACTGCCTGCAAATCGGAGATCCAGTGTTGCCCGTACTCCTGAGCCTGATGTTTCAACACACCTTATTATAATATCCTCTCCTGTTTCTGAAAGTTTTACTGCTGTAACATTTATGTTCGGTGCATCAACTGATAAAAAAGATCCTGATTTAGGCATAGATCCTCCGTGAATACCCTGGTAAATGGCAAGCGGCGGAGAAGTAAATTCATCAGCAATACCGGGAATGTTAATCTCTTTCCAGGTATCTGCATGTGGTACCAGAAGCATCCGGAAGGTTTGAATACCCTGATCCATCCAGAGATGTTCTGCATTCATATCAAGTACTTTTGGATTATGATGTGCATAGACGGCCGACCTTGCGACAGAGATTCTCATGTCATTTCCCTTAACGCTGTAGCCGTATTTTGCATCATTGATCACAGTAAGTCCGGCTCTGCTGCCATTCTTCTGACCACTCAGATCGATCCATCTCTGTCCCGGATCCTCATCACCGTTTGTTACCCGGACGATATGTCCATAGGGGATTTCATATGTAGCTACCGGTGCTTCCACATCGACAGGGAAAGAGAATTTAAGCATTTTCAGATGCTCGTGCCAGTCAAGTGTGACTTTTGCTTCCACATTACGGGACCCTGATGAGAGTGACCAGTCAATAGCAAGAGATGAATCTCCATATTCTGTTCTCACTCTGATCTTTGCTCTTAAGGGACCATTTTCAAGAACTTTAATGGTTGCATTTCCAAAAGCACCAATTTCATTTGAGTATGATTTTATATCATGGCTCCATGTATCGCTCGGATCATCTATTATTACTGCACTGCAACCGGTGGCTCCGCCTTCAAAAACTTCTTTCCCTTTTTCCTTGTCATAAATGCCAATGGTGCCATTACCGGAAAAACGGACTCTGAGGAACTTATTTTCCATGACATTTCCTTCAGCCTTTACTGTCTCTTTTGAGATTAAAGGATCTCCGTCGAACAGCCTTATCTGCCTGTAGCCAAAAGCAGGGATTGCTGTACTGACAACCAGCTTTTTCCTGCTGCCTGTTTCGGTTGATCCGGGTACCCACTGATGAAGCAGAGGATTTCCCTTTTCATCCTCGACACGGGATGATTTAAGATATTTCCCCTGGTTGAGATCATACTCAATAACTGAATTGATATCACGGGCATGAGGATTGAAAACAAGAAGATACTGGGAGGATGGATCTTCAGCAGGCACCTGCCATTCAAGCTTCTGAAGGGCAAGGAGAGTTGCCTGTCCTGCAATATCGAGGGCATAGCCATATCCTTCGCGGGCAGTTTGTGAATGTTCAAAAAGGGATGTTCCGGCAAGGCTGTCATGAAATTGCAGGAAAAGAACCCTTTGCCATGCGCTTACAAATTCCTTCCGCGGATAATTTGCTCCCCATACTTTTGATCCGATTGAGGTTATTTTTTCTGCTGTGACCAGAGCGGCTTCCGAAAGCCGGTTATTCTTTTTAATTTCCCATTCTGCCGTGTAGCAACCGACTGCATGATGCTGTAGATCGTCCTTTATAACAGGAAGAATCAGTTTCTTATCATCCCGGACCTCCCTGAAATAATTGTCTGTTGTGCTGAAGAAAACTGCAGGTGCACCCTTTTCGGTTTTAAGTGCTTCTATCGACTTTATGCTCACTTTTGTTGCACCTCCACCGTGATCGCCGACACCATAATATCCCATAAATGATTTCATGGGCTGGCTGGTGGCTTTATCCAGAATATTTTTGATTCTGCTTTTAACTGAACCATCATTATTATAGCTCAGCTGTATACGGTATGTCAGAACCTTTGTACCATCCGGACCTTCCCACCAGAACAGGTCTGCAGGAATTGTTTTCTCTCCCGGACCGGGTCTCATAAAGATATAATTCTCCATTCCCTGGAGCTTTATGATCTGAGGCAGAGTGTTTGCATGCCCGAAAGAATCTGGGTTTGTGGCGACAACCGCTCGTCTTCCGAGCAGCTTTTCAAGAGTAAGCTGACCGTAAAGGCCCTGTCGAACCATGGCCTCTCCTGAAGGAATATTCATATCAGGTTCAACCCACCAGCCGCCTACCAGATTCCACCTCCCTTCCTCAACACGCCTACGGATCTCTGCAAGCATTGCGGGATCATTTTCGGCAATCCACTGAAAGAATTGCGCTGAACTTGTGGTAAATGTGAAATCAGGAGTTTCATTCATCCTGTCGAGTGCCGACCTGAAAGTACTGTGGACTATTGCTACTCCTTCAGCCCATGACCAGAGCCAGACAGGATCAATATGTCCATGTCCTATCATATGGAATCTGTACTTTACAGCATCTTTGGGCCAGGCTTCGTTTTTCTGATTACCCTCTGAAAAAAAACCTGTAACCGGACCAGCTGCAATAAATGCACTACCTGCTGCCGCATTACCAATAAATTTTCTTCGTGTTATATTACCGCAATTATTTTTCTTACTCATCTGATTCAAGTATTTTTTCCGAAAAATGTTGTCTCAAGGATCTGGCAAAGAACATGATAAACCGGAAGATGGAGCTCCTGAACCAGGGCTGTGCTTTTTCCCGGGACATTAATCAGTATATCACACATGGATGCCATTTTACCTCCTGTTTCACCTGTCAGTCCGATTACAGTCAATCCCTTTGCCTTTGCAGCAATAATCGCATCCAGTATATTTTGTGAATTTCCTGAAGTGCTCAATGCCAGCAGAACGTCACCTTCGTTTCCGTAACCAATCACCTGCTGGGCAAAAACAAGATCGGCATCGGTATCATTTGATATTGCCGAAATCAGTCCGCTGTGTGCAGAGAGAGATATAGCCGGAAGGCCCTGCTGCAACTTTTCTGCAAGATATTTCCCCCTTTCTCCACCTTTATTCAACAGTTCCTTCTTAATTTTTTCGACCAAATCGCGTTTTTGTTCGAAACCCTTCATAAGTTCTCCGACGATATGATCTGAATCGGATGAGCTTCCTCCGTTCCCGCAGACAAGGACTTTCCCACCGTTCCTGTAGCATTCTGTCAGACAATCTGCAGCTCTGCCTATATTTTCCTTTACCGGCATTAATTGGGGATATCTTTCCACCAGTTCAGTTAACTGAATGTAGTTTTTCATATGTTGTTTTTTTCTGACAGTAAATTTAAAACTCCCTGCTGAAATTGCACATTCAGGTATTTCGGAAGGATTTCAGGCAATAGTGAAATATCATTTATGATTTCATCAGCCATCGAAAGGTCATTATCCGGTGCGCTGCCACCTTTGAATGCCACACATATCATATTTGCATTTTTTGCAGCTTTTATACCGTTTGGTGAATCCTCAATTGCAAGACACTCTTCAGGATAAAGGGATAATTGTTCTGCAGCATGAATGTAAATATCAGGTTCCGGCTTGCTTTTTCCGACAGCTTTGAAGCTTACTTTATGAATAAAATACCTTTCCAAACCACTCATTTTCATAAACAGATCTATTACTTCAGGTTCAGCCGAGGAGGCCAGAGCCATAGGGATGCCAGCCTGCTTTAATTCCTCAAGAAGCTTTTTAACACCACTTATAAGTTCAACTTTGCCAGGTAATGAGAAGTACTCCAGTATTGAATCCATGTTTTTACCGGCAAGCTCTTCTGCTGATAAGTGGAGATTGTGCTTCAAGATAATCTCCTGCCACATAAGTTCAGAGCTTTTTCCCAGGTAACTATGATGCTCCTCCTCGCTTACAATTATATTCAGTTCGTCAAATAACTGTCTTTCAATTATTTTGTGGTGGGGTTCACTGTTAATCAGTACACCATCCATATCAAATATCAGTGCTTTTACCCGCCCCATCGCTTATGTTTTATGACTTAATACAAAATCATTCATCTGTCTTATTATCTGTCTTCGGATGTAAAAACAGTAATTGAAATGCTATTGCAAGTAACACAAATACAGAGAGTAATGCAATATCCCGGTTCAGGTTTCCTGAATCGGCTGATTTTCCTAGTATTGTTGTTATCAGGGCACCTGAAGATATGCCGGCAAGGTTCATCAGACCATAACCTGTTGCACGGTAGCGGGGAGATGCAAACTGGCACAGGATTGGCATACAGTTGACATCAAACATACCAAACCCGAATCCGAAACATGCTGCACCGCCAAGTATTGAAATCAGACTTCCTCCGAATCCCAGCAGCATTACTGCAGGTATTGTCAGCGCCAGTCCGAAAGCACCGGTATAAATCCTGCCTCTGAAGCTCCTGAGCATCCAGCGGTCAGCCAGAACACCGCCTGCAATTACACCAATAAGTGCCGATAAGGCAATAGTTATTGTTGAAAGCGGACCCGCAACTTCCATTCTGATATTCATTGTTGTTGATAGCAGTGTTGGGAGCCAGTTTTTGGTGGCCCAGCCAGGAAGACTCGGTGCCGAGAAATAAAAAAGGATGACCCAGAACGGGATACTTCCGAGCAGGACACCAAGTCCTTTAAATGATTCTGCTAATTTCTTCCTGATAGACACAGCAGCATCGGATATAATAGTGTAAGCTTTTTTCTCCTTAAGAAACATAATCAGTACAAAGCTGTAAACAATACCAATTAGACCGAAACTAAAGAATGTTGTCTGCCATGAAAAACTTCCGGCGATTGTAGCTCCGAAGCCTCCCAGTGCCTGACCAAGATAATTGCCGGTCATATGTACCCCGATTGCAAGCGAACGGTTTTTCCCCTGGTGATAATCAGCTATCAGCGCCAGTCCTGCAGGCATATAAAAAGCTTCACTCACACCCATCACCGCTCTCAGGGCATACAGCTGGTTAAAGCTTGTGGCAAAACCCATCAATAATGTAACTGAAGACCATATAAAGAGGCTGGCAACTATTAACCATTTACGGTTAAGACGGTCGGCTATAATGCCTGATACAGGACTTATAAATGCATAAATCCATAGAAAAACAGCCATAAGCCTTCCGAAATTGGCAGCAGTCTGCAGTTCGGCTATATCAACCATCATTGACGGCTTCATTGTTGAAAGCATCTGCCTGTCAATGTAATTCAGCATTACCACAAACCATAAAAGGCCAACAACTACCCAGGGATAATATTTCCTTTCATGCATTCTTAAATATATACATTTATTGTTCATATAATTTGTAAATTCCCCCAAAAAGAGACCGGAATTATTTATGAATTCAAGAGACATTTTGCTTCAGGCCATAAATCACAGGAGTCCGGACAGGCTGCCTGTCGACCTTGGAAGTGCAACAGTCACAGGTATTTCTGCCATAGCCTATAATAACCTGAAGAAGCGTCTCGGTATTGAGAAACCGACAAAAGTATTCGATGTCGTACAACAGCTTGCTAATGTAGACATGGAAGTCATCGACCTTTTTGGTGTTGACGCACTTGATATTAACAGGATTTCTGTTGAAAGCGGCGACTGGTATGATGTTGAACTGATTGATGGCAGCAAGGCGCAGTTCCCCGGATGGTACAGGCCGGTAAAAGACAGTGACGGATCGTGGTACACTGTTGATAATGAAGGTACAGTTCTCTCACGCCGGGCTGCAGGGACAGCTTTTTATGATCAGATGTTCTTCCCCTGGGAAAAAGGATATCCGGAGAATCTTTCTGATCTGAACAAAGCACTTAAAAAGATAAGCTGGGTGGTGCATTCACATGCCTCAAATCTCAACACAGGCGAGCTCAGGGAAAAGATAATCAGCCTGAAGGAATCTACCGGAAAAGCAATGGTGATGTCTGGAGGTGTGAAACTTCTTGAGCTTGGATTCTTTATCCGAAGGATGGACAACTTTCTTATGGATCTTATGCTCGATGAGCCAAAACTTTCTGAAATGCTCGACCTGCTTGTAGATATGCATATGGCAGGCCTTGAAAAGAAGTGTCAGAATCTTGGAGATATTGTTGACGTGATAAGGTTTGGCGATGACCTTGGTATGACATCAGGACCATTCATTGACCTTGAAACATTCCGTAAACACTTCAAACCCAGGTATAAAGTGCTATGTGATTATGTGAAGAAGACAACCAATATGAAGATATTCATGCACTCATGCGGAAGTGTGAGGCAGTTCATTCCTGATTTTATTGATATCGGCATTGATATACTGAACCCGGTGCAAACAAACTGTCATGATATGGACCCTGTTAAGCTCAAAAAGGAGTTCGGAAAGGATATTACTTTCTGGGGAGGTGGAGTAGATACTTCCACAGTTCTTAACCGGGCAACACCTGAAGAGGTAAGGAAGGATGTTCTGAACCGGTGTGAGATTTTTTCGAAAGACGGGGGATTTGTATTTGCTCCGATTCATAACATTCTGTCGGAAGTCCCACCTCAAAATATTATAGCAGCGTATAATGCAGTTAGGGAGTTTAATGGTATTTTACAACAAGGTAATCGGTAATCAGTATTCGGTAATCAGTATTCGGTAATCAGTATTCGGTAATCAGTAT
>CALMJY010000064.1 GCA_937864815.1 uncultured Bacteroidota bacterium | reverse complement strand
AAATAAACATCATAATGTTCTTTATACAGGAGTTACTAATGACCTGGAGAGAAGGTGTTATGAACATAAACAGAAGAAAAAAAAGGATTTACGCAAAAATATAATGTTGATAAACTGATTTATTTTGAATGGTTTGATTCAATAGATTTAGCTATTTTCAGGGAAAAACAAATTAAAGGATTCTCCAAAGAAAAGAAACTGGCTCTCATTAATAAGGTCAATAGTGATTGGAAAGAATTATCACATACAGGATTATATAAAAATTCTCAGTAAATCTGTTGATAATATAATAATATTTTTCCTTTAAATATTCCCCCGTTTGGCAATTTATAATTTGAGGATTTTGCAGGTGGTAATATTCCATGGAGTTTTAATGACAAAGAGATAAAGTCCGGCTGATACAATATTCCCATTTTCATCGCAGAGATCCCATACCAGAGTCTGATCCCCCGGTAACTGATTAATACTTCCAAAGACTCTGATTTTTTCGCCGGCAAGTGACAGGATCGATACATAAACATCACATTCTTCTGTTAAGGCATATGAAACAGATACCTCATTTGTTGCAGGATTAGGCCAGGCTCTTATCTGAAGTGATCCTGGTAGTTTTTTGTCATTAATGCCCAATGCACCTATTTCCCTGACTATAGCAGTATCAAGATTGGTAATGGTAATATTGTCAAACCAGATATTCTGCATAAAAGTTCCCGTTCTTTCGATGGAGATCTGAAACCTGTCAACAGCTGACCAGTCGAATTTGCCTTCAGGATTATTCCATGTGTTATTGAACCATGAACCTGTCTCTTTCATTTCGCCCAGGGGAATATGTACATTGTGCCACTTCCTGTCCCATGGGACACTTTTTTTATCAATCATTTTCGACATGCGCCATGGTTTGTCACCGGGTGAATCCGAAACATTGTCAACAAACCTTACCTCGAAGCTTATTTCCGGATGATTGCCCCTTACCATAAAATCAAGTGCATAATTGTTGCTCAGAAGAAGCGAGAGATCCCTGTCGGGTTTAAAATCGAAAGTAAGTGCATGATATTGTCTGAAACTGTCCCATGAGATACAGTAAATCCCGTTGTTCGGAAGATCGGATGAATAAAAATCTATTATGCCTGCTCCTCCGCTTGCATCTGATATTCCCTTGCCGGGATAATCAGAATAAATCATAAATCCCTGATTATCAGGAGTAAATTCGAATGGTGTCTGAGGCGGAGTATTTAGTCCAAGGGCCTGAAGCAATGGAATATTGAGATCGTGTTCAAACAGTTCGTACGTTCCCTTATTGAAAAGTCCGAATCCACCCTGGTAGTCCCAGATAGTCCAGGGAATGTCATTTTGCTCAAAGTATTTTCTTACAATATCGTACCAGTAAACTCTGTCAGCACCGGGACTGTTGGGAATATATACCCCGAATTCTCCGCAGAAAATATTCACTTTACGTGAACTCCTGAAACTAATTGCATTATCGATGAGTTGTTTTACTGCTGCAACATTTCCCTCATTCAAGTAATTGTTAAACCTTATTTCAAGCCACGATCCCTTTAGTGATTGAGGAAATGCGGGCATCTTAATTGCATCATATGGAAATGGTACATTGGCAAGGGGGACAAGTGAAGGATTACTCCATGATGCACCCTGGTGAGTGAAGATGAAAGGATCGTAGAAATGGAAAGTGTACAGCAGGTTCTGATCATAATATATGGGAAGATTCTTCAGTTCGTTATATGAATTATATCCTGACCCGCCGATAACTATTGTATGTTTTTTGTCTTTTTCCCTTATTGCACTGATAACCCTGCCCTGTATTGCGCCCCAGTCGGTAGTGCTTATTCCATGCGGTTCATTGAGGATCTCATAAAGCACAAACGGAGACCGGTTCTTAAAGTAATCAGCTGTCTGTACCCACACTTTTGTAAGGACCTCTTCAATTTCTGCTGTAGTACTTACATCCGGATCAAAAGTGTGATTATCGATCATTATATACAGCTCGAGTTTTTCGCACCAGGTGACAGCAGAGTCAAGAAACGACAGGTAAACCTTGTCAAGTAAATAATCTGGTTCACCCGATGTCATGCTGTGCATATTCACAGGAAGCCGGATAACATCACAGCCCAGGCTTTTGATGTTTTCAAAATCCTTAAATGTATACTTTGTGAACTGTATCTGACGAGGATTGCTGACCTGGAACCAGGAAGTAAGGTTTACCCCACGGCTGAATGGTGCCTGGCCGGAAGCAGTAAGGATTACCACTGCAAAAATAATAATTGACAGAAGTCTTCTCATTTTGTCTTTTAGGACATTCCCATTGTCATTCTATAGTCATTCAATAGTCATTCAATAGTCATTCAATAGTCATTCCATTGCTTTAATACAAATGACAGCGCGAAGCGCTAAATGACCATATAATGACGGCCGCAGGCCAAATGACATCTTTTGCATTCCGCCTCATTTATATGTCCTGGTCATCGATGTCGGAATGACAATTACAAAATCAGCCTGGTTCCTGCTTTCTTCATTCATCCTGTCGGTCTCATCCTGGAGAACGGTTGTTATTGTCATTGACTTTGTGGAAGGGCTGTACCGGTTCAGATACCAGAGTATTCCCTGATAACGGTCGGAATGGTAGCTGCCATTGTAATGAATTACAGTCTGTCCCGCTTGTCTGTACTTCACAATTGAATTTGCCATAGTGGCATCCTTTATTGCCTGTGCCTTTGGAAAATTTTCCGGATTCGGCCCTTTCGGACCCATATCCTTTTTGAGCATATCCTTGTAGCAGGCTAATTCAGGGTCATATTCTATAGGAAGGGGTGCAATGAATTTCTTACCTTCTTCAGATACCTTCTGAAGTGATTCAAAACCTCCTGAGGAAACCATTGATGCATATCTCCTTGGTATGTTTGAAGCAACGAATTTAAGGTTATTCTTTTTGGCAAAGGCCACGAGAGGTTTATAATCAGTACCATAGTTCTTCCATAACCTTGATTCACTTTCAAATGATGACTCATTAATCAGATCGCTGAAATATTCATCAATGATCAGCTGATTATCTCTCTCGAACATTTCAGCTGCCAGGATAAGGCTGCTGCTTTTTTCAACGTGAAGGTCCTTAGTCAGTTCAAGTTCGAGCCAGTGTGCAACTGGGTTGTCATGAAGCTCTCCAAAGAACACCACATCTGCCTTCAGAGCCTGTTTAAGCATATCCTGGTAGTCAGCTTTTTTCCCTTCCCCGGTAAATATTCTGTAAGCAGGTTTATCATGGGCATTTGTAATATTAGTTACAAATATCAGAAGTACAATTGAAAGAATTCTCATATGGAGCTTTATTGGGTTTTGTCAAAATTGAATGTTCAAAGAAAAGAACAATATTCAGATATGCAATGTTCAATTGCATTTATTGCAGGGACATGCCATGGCATGTCCCTACTTTATCCCAAACCTGTAACTGAATTTTATTAGGAATACATTATGTGGTTTTTCGGCCGAGCTGTCAAACAGATCACCCATATCATCTATTACATTCAGATCACCATTGGTGCTGTAATTATTCCTTGTCTGGCTCCAAACCAGGTACACCGACGAACCAGGATTATATTCCCATCTGACGACAAAGTTTGAAAGAAACTCCTTTACATTGAAGTCACTGGCGTCAAAGAAATAATCATCTGTCCCATCGGTGTTTTCATCTATTGCATAACCGTTTTCTGTGGAGCTTATCTGGTCACTGGTATAGGTTGCAAACCTGTCACGGTATTCTCCTGCCATGGGATCGGTTATATACTTGTGGTCATAGTATTCACCGGTGGCAATAAATGGCTGACCCCAGTACTGAAGTGTAAGATCGGGGCTGAGATTCAGGTTAATACGGAAGGAAGCATTTATTGTATTCTGATTGATACTTGCAAAGACATATCTGTCAGCACCATTGTAGCTGGTACGTGTCACATATTGCAGTTCATCATACGATTTGCTTATACCGGGACTTAAAGTAAGTGAGAGGTAGTTGGTAGGTTTGATTTTAAGTTCAATCTCGGTAAATAATCCGTTTGAGCTGTTTTCAAATCCTTTGCTAAGGTTGGCAAAAAGTTCAACCACTACTTTTTTACGATCGTCGCTTTCGATACCAAAATGAGTTCTTATATTTCCCGGAAGTTTCATTGAAGGCCCTCCCCGCAGCATTCCGGTTTCAATTATGGAGGTCTGCAAATTGCCTCCAAGGAAGGCACTCCAGTAATTTTTAAACTGCATATTTCCACGAGCTTCGGCTCCCTGTCCCAGTTTTACACCTCCAAAGTTATGTATGGTATAAATATCTCCGCTTATGTTATAGCTTCTGTAAATGCCTTTTGGGTCCCACTGATTATAACCAGTCCAGAGTATATTCATCAGGTTGTCTGCTTCTCTTATATACCCAAGGTCGTTTGTTTCAAATCCCGGAGTTTTCCACAAAGTGGCAAGCAAGAAGTTCCAGTGTCCGTTAAGCTTCATAAACTGCATTCTTCCGCCTGACCCGCCAAGCTGGGTCCTGCTTGAATCCAGAACAGTATGATCATTATCGGGGCGCTGGTAGTACCTGGCTGATGATGTCTGGGTTCTGAGTATTGCCTCCTCTGTACCCTGAACAAGACTGAATGCTGAATTAACATTGAACATCCAGTTTTTATTTTTGAAATACTGGGTAAAGTCGGCACCTCCGGTATAGGCGGACTTGTGCATATAATTACCCAGGTTTTCATCGAGATTTCTGTTTGTACTGGTAAAGATTCCTCCGATAATTGTATTCCCTTCCTTAAAATCTTTCTGGATTCTTCCTACCAGGTAGTTGGTAAGAGGTTCAACCATTTCATATTTTCTGCCTCCGACTGTATCAATTTCAGCCTGCTCTTCTGCTGTAATGGCTTCCACAAATCCTACAGAAAGTCCGTCTTTTGTTTTTCCGGTGAGCTTTGCCGCACCCAGTATATTTGTATTGGTGGGAACATCTGCATTCCATCCGTTCTGAAGATCCGGGTAGCCCTGAGGTCTGCGGCCTATCCTTCTTGAATAGAAAAGATTGTCATTACCGATACCCCCGTCTCCGATTCCGAGTCCGAAGTTGGTGATATTGTTTCCTTCAATGAAGAAAGGTCGTTTTTCTTCAAAAAAGGTCTCATACGCTGTAAGATTAACCTGTGACGGATCCGCCTCAACCTGGCCAAAGTCGGGATTGACAGTGAGGTCCATCGTCATGTTGTTGGTAATACCAATCTTGGCATCTATTCCCCCATTGATCCCTGATTTTTTGCCGCTGGCCAGAAAAGGATTCTCAGGCACTGATTCATATGTCTCAGTACGTGCCACTGCATATGGTGTAACATCTAAAATTTTTCTTGGTTTAATCTGTTCAAGACCTGTCAACTCTCCAAACAAATGTACGAGTCCGGGCGCATCTTTCGGAATGTGCTGCCAGAGAGAGGTTTCCTGTTTTCTGAATAAAGTCCTTACAACGTCGAAACCCCATACATCTCCGGAATTTTCTTCAAATCTCAGCTGACTGAATGGAATTTTCATTTCGGCTATCCATCCTTCATTGTTAATTGAAGTTTTAGCCCACCAGTTTGGGTCCCAGGATTCGTCTTCATTCTGTCCGTCATTCGTAAATATCAGATCATATTTGACACCTGAAGAGGTAATACCAAAAAGAAATCCTGTCCGTAGGTCATGGTAACTGTCAAAGACTACACCAACCATATCACCGTCTTCATGATCCCTTCTTGTTAATCTGTTAACAATGCTGTCAGGGCTTGTATCAAATGCCTTTATGCCTACATAAATATTGTCTTTATCAAAAACAACTTTAAATTCTGTCCTTTGTGTTGCTTTTGCTCCGTTATATGGTTCGTGCTGTGTAAAATCATCAACCCATGCTCCTCCCTGCCAGATATCCTCATCAAGGATACCATTAATTACAGGAGCGTATATTATTTGTTCTGCTTTATATTGTTTCTTTTCCGGTGTTTGTCCGGCTGTAATAACAGTTAAGAAAGCAGTAATCGTGATTATAAGGATTCTTCTCATTAACAAGCAGTAGTTATCTTTTTTTATAAAAGACGCAAATGAATGGAATTTGATGCAATAACCGTTTTGTTTTAATTATTTTTAACATAATTGATTTGGCGTTTTTTTAAGTAATGCTTCCCAGGAATCTTTTGAAATTTAGGATTTTACTCTTAAACTATTTTGATACAATTAACAATCTGCTGATATGGTTTTACAACTGACAGGTTTACTGCAGGAAGTAATAAATGACTGATAGAATGATAATAGAATAGCTTAGTCGTATAGCTGAAGAAACTCAAAAGTATTTCCGCAATACATCAGGAAGGTGATGAAATCGGGTTTTGAAATTACCAGTGTTGCCGTGTTTATATTGGGATGAAATGCAAGTCTTTCAAATCCGAGCAGTTTTTCATCCAGAAAAAGGTGAACATGTTTCTCCCTGTCATTTATCAGTCCGAATGGAGATACTGAGCCGGGCTGTAAACCGAGATACTTCATAAGGCGCTGATCGGATGCAAATGTCAGCTTTCCCTGTTTTAATCTCTGTTCAAGGTCTTTTATATTCAGTTTTGCAAGGTGTTCGAGAATTACAAGATAGTGTCTGTCTCCTTTATGATTACGGAAAAAGATGTTTTTGCATCTGCCTGAATTGTAGTCCTTCCAGTGGGTAATGGCATCTTCAATTGTTGCTACCGGAGGATGTTCGTAATATTCAAACGGTACAGACAATTCATTCAGGACCTCATAAAGTTCTTTTTGTCCCTGCATCTCTATTCTTCGTCCACTTCTTTATCCACGTATTTGAATGTCATCCCTGCCATCATTGCCATGTCCTCTCCGGCTTCCTTTAATTCCGGGTCATCATTATCGTAGTATCATTCGACTATAACCGGTATACCTGATGAGGAAACCCGTTTAAGTTCAGAAAAGATATCGAAGAGGAATTTAGCCGATGATGAATTAAAATATGACAGATCTATTTTAAGATTAAATGGATTTTCTGAGGAGAAATTATAATGATTACCATTCAGCATTTTATTGACGAGGTTTTTCAGCCAGTCAATTACAGGGTAGTATAACAATCTTACATCTTCAGGCCGGGAGTTTCCGGAAATACTGAATATATTTTCTTCAAGGGATAATATTATTTCAGGTGTATTTTTTGTCGGACTAAAATATAATTTCTCCATGCATAATTTGTTTATACAAATTTGCATTAATATTCCAATAATCCAATAAAAATATGTGTCTTCTGCTCTCACTCATTACAAAGGTTCCTTTGGAATATATGTGAATTCCATTTCAACCAGAGTTGAAAGATCATTTCCGGCTTCCCGAAGGTCCGGATCATCATTCTCATAATGCCATTCAATTATAGCAGGGATTGATGCAGAATGAATGCGCTTCACTTCAATTAATATGTCATAAAGGAACTTGGCAGAGGAAGAATTGAAATATTTGAGATCGACCTGTAATCGGAAAGGATTTTCCGGTGTATATTTTTCGATCCTTCCGTCAATAAGATTATCTGCAAATTGCTTAATCCATTCAATTACAGGATAGTATAGTGCTCTGACATCCTCAGGTCTTGAAGTCCCGCTGACACGGAAAATATTCTCCTTTATGGAGAACCGAATTTCCGGAGTTGTCATAGTTGGAGCAATTAACAGGTTCTCCATATCTGACTTAAATAGAATTATAATGTTAATTTACAAAATAATATTCAATTATGCTCATTTCGCAACGGAGACAAATTCCATTTCCTGCAATATGGCAAAATCCTGTCCGGCAGAAAGCATATCAGTATCCTCTTTGTCATAATACCATTCCACTCTTACAGGGATTCCAGCTTCATGAATACGCTTCAGTTCTGAAAAAATATCATAGAGCAATTTGGCTGAGGAGGAATTGAAATAGAGAAATTCAACCTGAAATCTCAGAGGATTCTCCTTTGAGAAATTAACAATTTTATTACTGATGATTTCATCTGCGAGTTCCTTTAACCAATCGATTACCTGGTAATAAAAACCTCTAACATCCACAGGCCTTGAAGTTCCGCTGATGCGAAAATTGTTCTCCTTTATAAAGAACCGGATCTCCGGAGTTGTCAGTGTTGAAGCTATAAAAAGGTTCTCCATATATGACATATTAAAAAACAATGTCAAATTACGAAAATATTAATAGAAAAGGAGGATTTACAATAAATTATTCTCTTCTGATTCAGCCAGGTATCCGGTATCGACCAGGAGATTGTTATTTGAATATGCATTAACGGCAAGCCTGTCGCATACTTCGTTTTCCGGGATATTTGAATGTCCCTTTATCCAGACAAACCTTACATTATGTTTCCGGAATACCCTCAGGAATCTTATCCAGAGATCAGGGTTTTTCTTTTTTTTGAATCCTTTTGATTCCCATTGGAATACCCATCCTTTTTCAACAGCATCGGCAATGTATTTTGAATCGGTATAAATGACAACTTTGCTTCCCGGTATTTTCAGAGCTTCAAGTCCGGCAATGACAGCCATAAGCTCCATCCTGTTATTTGTTGTGAGCCTGAAACCTTCTGATTTTTCAAGACGATGCTTTCCGTATATCAGAACCACTCCATATCCACCCGGACCGGGATTTCCACTGGCAGCTCCATCGGTGTAGATAGTTATTTCACCTGGCATGTGGCAATTCTATACCTGTATTTGTCAGGAAAAGTTTAATAGCAATCGAAAGCAAAATAACACCAAAAACCTTCTTCAGGATCTGCAGCCCGCTGGCACCAAGTATTTTTTCAAAAAAAGCAGTTAACCTCAGAACAAGATATATCACACCCATGTTGAGAATAAGTGCTATTAAAATATTAATTGTCTGGTATTCTGCTTTCAGTGATAGTATCGTTGTTATTGATCCGGCACCTGCAATCAGCGGAAAAGCTATGGGGAAAATCGAGCCGGAGCCCTGCGAGTCGTGATGGAACAACTCTATTCCGAGTATCATCTCCATTGCAATAAGGAATATTATAAATGACCCTGCTATTGCAAATGAGGAAACATCAATGCCGAAAATTCCCAGCAGAGGACTTCCGATAAGAAGGAAAGCAGCAAGTATGGCAAAGGATACCAGCGTTACTTTAGCAGATTTTATTGTTCCTGATTTCGATTTTATATCAATGATGATCGGAATTGACCCGGGAATATCAATAATTGCAAAAAGCACCATAAAAGCTGCTAATATTTCTATCAGATTAAGATGCATTGAGGTATTTTTTGCAAAGGTACAAAAAATCGCGGGTGTTGAAAAAATCCAAATCCATTAACCACAGAGGTCACAAAGGAAAAACACAGAGTTCACAAAGAAATAATAATCAGGGTTTTAACTTTGTGTTCTTTGTGAGAACTTTGTGTCCTTTGT
>CALMJY010000063.1 GCA_937864815.1 uncultured Bacteroidota bacterium | reverse complement strand
CTGGCCTGTGAAGAAGACCTGTTTTCAGACGATCTGCTGCTTATGGTTCTGCTTTCAGAATTACTTTTATCTCCTGATGATCTCATCCGGGATATTGACCTTTCAGCAGAAGACCTTACATTTGCTGCTGACTGACTCTCCTTAATTGTTCTTGTCTCGGTACGGCTTTCATCTCTCCTAGAAGCACCTGAATCTCCGTTTCCTGAAGTGCGTTCAGATGATGAAACCGATTCACTTCTGCGATTCTGGTCTGCTACTCTTACACTTTCATTTCTCCTGTTACCGTCATCTCTGCGAGTCGATGCATATAATGCTTCTCCTTTTTTCCTTTCTTCAGGACGGGAATAGGTAGTTTTATAGTGACCTTCCTTAACATATACATTTACAGTTGCTGAATGTACATGATGAGGTTTGTAGTAGTAATCATGCCAGTATGTATGCCTGTGATGATGCCAGGGTCTGTAGCAGGCATAATAGTGATCATACCAGTTATAGTGATATCCGTAATAATAGTGCCAGTAGTATGGTCTCCAGGGTGACCAGTAGGGAGGATAATAACCCCAGTACCAGGATGATCTCCATACCACATATCCTGGTGAGTATATATAGGTTACCAATGGCCATGCAGCAACTTCCACATAGGTTGTCCGGACAACATTTACTTCTCTTCCATTAATTGTTCTGGCATTGCCTGTGTATCCGGGATTGGGAGTCTCATCTGTTAAAGTTTCATCATAATTGGGTTCGATAATGTAGTTCTCACCGTATAACTCTTCATCACCTGTAAGCTGGATCAGTACATTTCCCTTTTTGTCACGATCTACAGTGAATACCGCAATATCCTGCTTCTCCCTCTGGCTGATTGCTACCTGCAATACTATATTATGAACGTTTTCATTTACAATATCGAAAACATTTATATAATCTATCAGGTTATCTCCGTTAAGATCGAGGTTATTTATTCTTGAGTTTTCATCATTCAGATTTCTTTCGAATTCCTCAAGTGTTTTTGATTCCTGGAAAAGATTCATTACCGCATAAAGGTTAAGATTGTCGCCTGGCAGACCAAGGTAATCTTCATTCTGATTCTGCGCCATCACCGTGATGCCTGAGATCAGAAGGGCGGTCAGAACGGATGTTGCGAATAAAGTTTTCATTTTGTTTGATGTTAAAGTGTATTACTGATATATTAAAAGCAAAAGATGTACCAATTATGGAAAGATGAGGAGACTTGGAGAATGGTTGACAGGGTGAAGTAATTCAGGAATAGATTGTTAAATGATGCTAATTTTTCTCTGAAATATAATGTTTAGATAGGATTTCAGGTAAATACAGGGTTACAGTTAATGGTGTTTCAAAAGAGGTAGACTGAGAAAAACAGAAGGCAAAACTGTGATTGATTTTACAAAAAAATAGTTTGCTTTAATTTTAACCACGGAGTTGCACTGTTTTTAATCTGTGAGACTCCGGGGTTAAATTCTAATTTGTCCACTTCAGCCTGAGGCTGTTACTGACAACACTTACACTGCTGAGTGCCATTGCCGCACCGGCTATCATCGGATTTATCAGAAATCCGTTTACAGGAAACAATATACCTGCAGCAAGCGGTATACCAATTATATTGTAGATAAATGCCCAGAAGAGATTCTGGCGGATGGTTCGTACAGTATTTCTGCTGAGCCTTATAGCAACAGGTATATATGAAAGGTCACTGCTTATTATGGTCATTTTAGCCGCATCAATTGCAATATCTGAACCTTTACCCATTGCAATGCTCACGTCAGCGGTTGCAAGAGCCTCACTGTCATTGATACCATCACCCACCATTCCGGTTACTTTTCCGTCGGACTGAAGTGCCTTAATAAACTCAGCTTTATCAGAGGGAAGCATATTTGCCCTGAATTCTGTGACACCGGTTATAGAGGCAACAGAAGAAGCAGTCTTCTCATTATCACCTGTTACCATATACACCCTGATACCCATTTGCTGAAGATTCTGGATGGTCTTTTCAGAATTCTTCTTAACAGGGTCTGATACTGAAATTACAGCCATTACTCTCTGATTATCTGCAAAATAGATAATCGACTTTGCCTCTGATTCCCATGCAACAGCCAGCTGTTCCAATACAGGACTGACAATAATGTTGTTTTCAAGCATCAGTCTGTTTCCCCCGACAAAATAGCTGATTCCTTTATACTTTCCTGTTATTCCCTTACCGGTTATGCTTTGGATATCATCAAGTAAAACAGGTGAGGCAATTGACTTAAGGTTGTCAGTGATTGCCTCCGCCAGAGGATGCTCCGAGGCTTTCTCAAGACTGAAGAAAATATTAACAAACAGGGATTTATCCGCTTCAGTTATCCATTCAATTTTCTCAACAGTCGGCTTACCTTCTGTAATAGTGCCCGTCTTATCCAGAACCAGTGCATTCATTCTATATGTGTTCTCAAGAGCTTCAGCATCCCTTATCAGGATATTATTTTCTGCACCCTTGCCGATTCCAACCATTATGGCAGTCGGAGTAGCAAGTCCCAATGCACACGGACATGCAACTACAAGGACTGTAACCATAGACATAATACCCTGTATCAGTCCGTTCTCACCACCAAAGATCACCCATATAAAAAGAGTAATTATTGAGATAATCACTACAACGGGAACAAATATCCTGGCAATCTTATCAACAAGTTTCTGTACAGGGGCTTTACTTCCCTGTGCTTCCTGAACCATTTTTATAATTCCGCTTAAAAGAGTATCTGCTCCTACTTTTTCAGCTCTGAACTGAAAACTACCCTTTTGATTTATTGTTCCGGCAAAAACTGAAGTCCCGGGTTCTTTGAATACCGGAACGGGTTCTCCTGTGATAAGACTCTCATCAACATAACTGTTTCCCTGGGTTACCAGTCCGTCGACAGGTATCTTTTCCCCGGGTTTTATCAATATTATATCGCCGGTCTTTACTGTTGAGATTAGAAACTCTTTAGATGATCCGTCTGCGGCAACTTTGAACACTGTTTTTGGCTGTAAGCCTATAAGCTTTTTAATTGCAGATGAGGTGTTTGCCTTGGCTCCTTCTTCAAGAACCCTGCCTAACAGTATCAGTGCTATTACCACACCTGCAGCCTCAAAATAAACATGGGCATGTAGTCCCCTGTTGTGCCAGAAACCCGGGAACAAAGTATTGTAAACACTGAACAGGTAGGCGATGCCAGTGCTGAGTGCCACAAGAGTATCCATATTAGCACTCCTGTGCATCAGTTGTTTCCATCCGTTAATGAAGAAGTTTCTGCCCATCCACAGTACAATAGGTGTGGCTAACAACCACATTATGTAGTTTGCATATGGCATATTCATAAAGAACATGCTGATAACAACCAGTGGTACCGACAAAATCACAGAAGTGATAGTCCTGAACTTTAAAGATCTGTAATTTTTCTGCTGAATATTTTCAAGTTCTTCTCTGGCATTGACAGATTCATCTGTTATAAGATCATATCCGATTGAAACTATAGATTCCTTGAGATCTTCCGGTTTAACCTGTGAGGGAATGAACTCAACAGTTGCTATCTGCGATGCAAGATTAACCACCGCCTGAACAACTCCGGGCTGGCTGTTAAGCTTCAACTCAACGTTGCTGGCGCATGAAGCACATGACAGTCCTGTAACCGGGAACTGTTTCTTTACGGGCTTCTCCTGTTGCGAATTCATGATTTAGCTGATCGTTCGTTTCTGGACTAATAAAAAATCAAGAATGTTGTTTTCCGGTAAACAAATATATGGTTCCAAATAAAAATACACTGAAAATGATTCTCCTGATGCTTAATGAACTATTTTTGTTGATAAAACAACAATTCTTTTTGACAAATGTTGACCTCTTTTCCAAGGTTTTGAAGATATTTGTATCGAATATGATTTACTACTCATGATGTTTTCAGATAATATTACTGAAATTAAACATATTATTATAGACGGAGATAAGAAATCGCCTCACATAGATTTCAATCATCTCACAGGTGATCTGATTTTGTCGGGCAGATCAATCCCTGAAAATGCAGCTAAAGTATATGAACCCCTCTTTTTTTGGATTTTGGAGTATATTAAGTCACCAAAAAAGATAACCAATTTCAGGTTAAATCTTGATTATTTCAACAGTGCTTCGACTATATGGATAAGTAAGCTCATAAGAGCTCTTGGCAAAATTGAGCATGAGGATTCTGTTCTGATAATTCACCTTTATTTCGATACTGAAGATTATGCAGAAATGGATACTGAAGATGTGAGGCAAATAATAGTTTCTCTCATTGGAAATGTCGGAGATCTCCTGATAAGCATTGGTGTAAAAGTCTATTCTACTGATTCTAACGGTAAAATACTTGAAGAATCAACAATTCTGATTTAGTCCCGTGTTATTGCAGAAAACCTTTCAGTCCGCAATAGTTCTGATTGTCTGGCTTATTGTTTTACAAGTTCCACTCTTCTGTTTTTAGCCTTCCCTTCTTCAGTTTCATTAGAAGCAACAGGACATGTTGGACCATTACCACAAGGTTTAAGATTTGCAACATTAACGGAATACATTGAAGCCAGAGCTGCGACAACTGCTGAGGCCCGTTCCATAGACAGCTTCATATTGGAATCGTAAGACCCTGTATTATCTGTATGACCAACAACATAAATCTTAAGTGACGGATCAGACTTAAGCAATTTTGAAATTTCTTCCAGAGCAAACTTCGACTCAGGTTTTATAAATGATTTCCCGCTGTCGAAATAAATTCCGTAGAGTGCAACTTTACCGGTCTCATTTATACTTTTGGCCATGCTGTTTGCATCAGCCACCACATCCTGCGACATAAGCTGCTTCTCAATTATAAAAATAGTATACATCCCATTACCCCCTGCACTGACGTGTGCCCAAACCTCCTGCCCGTCCTTAACAATTTTCATTACTGAATTCTGGATCCCACCATCTTCATATTCATAAAGTATCTGACCACCAATTTTCTTTGCTGCATTGGTATAATTTCTGGCAATCTGAAGTCCGCTTGGTGCCTGAGCATTATCATTAAGATAGTAATTTACCATCAGCATGTGACCCTCAACAGGTTGCTTTTTATCAGGGCTGATCCAGAATTCCAGTTTGTCGAATTGAATATCCTCACACCTGTAAATATGGAAATTGGGCATCCTCGTAAATAAGGCCGGATCCTTGCAGCCCTCAGAATCTTCCTGACACCAAACAGGATTCGCTAAAATCAGAGTAAAAACCAGAGTACCAATTATTTTTTTCATGATATTTATAATTTTAATATCTATTATGAATTTGCTCATTCAAAGATTAAATATAGTTAATTTCTTAACTTTGGTTGAAGTAAGGAAAACAATTAATTAAATACATGAAAGATAATAGCTTTTCACAATCGCGCCGCAGATTCATTCAGACTGCTGCAACTGCAGCAATTGCTGCTCCGTTTATAATAAGATGTAAATCTGAAAAAAAATCACCCGGCAGCAGACTCAATCATGCCTGCATAGGTGTGGGTGGAATGGGATGGGGTGACCTTCATAAATTCCTTGAAGATCCCAATGTGCAGATAGTTGCACTGTGTGATGTAGATGCGGAATATCTTAAAAAAGCTTCAGAAGCTGTACCCGGAGCCAGAACTTATTCCGACTGGAGAGAACTCCTTGCAAAGGAAGGTGATAAAATCGATTCAGTAAATGTTACGGTACCAGACCATATGCATTTTCCGATAGCCTACAGTGCTATCATGGCCGGTAAGCATGTTTACTGCCAGAAACCCATGTGTCATGATGTTGCTGAAGTCCGTATGCTTACCGAAGCTGCTGTAAAACAAGGTGTTGTAACCCAGCTTGGCACCCAGTTTGCAGCACGTCCCGGTGACCAGACTGCTGTTCAGCTTCTGAAGGATGGTGCCCTCGGAAAGATCAAAAATGCATATCTCTGTTCAAACCGTCCCGGTGCCGTAGAGAATTACAGGCTGGTTGGACCCCGGCCTGCAAAGGGGGAACAAGCACCTTCAAAACTGAACTGGGACCTCTGGCTCGGTACGGCACCGATAAGAGAATATGCTCCGGAAATTTATCATCCAATGAAATGGAGGGCATGGCAGGACTTTGGCACCGGATGGTCAGGCGATATCGGATGTCATATCTTTGATGCGGTTTGGAAAGGAATAGGAATGAAACCTGCACTCTCAGTTATCTCCGAAGTACAGAAATCATGGAAGGATTCACCGGAGCGACGCGGCGATACATGGCCACAGGGAGATCATATAACATGGAAATTCCCGGGTAATGATAAAACCGAATCGGATACAGTTCAGTTTGAATGGTTTGACGGTGAGTTCTATCCGCCCCAGGAGATCCGTGATCTATATAAAGGCAAAGAATATCCTGCCGAATCTGCTATGGTTATAGGTACAGACGGCGCTATGCTTATCCCGCACCAGGAGATGCCGATACTCTTCCCTGAAGATAAATATGCTTCTTACAAGATACCTTCATTTGAGGCAGGTAATCATTATCATGCATTTGTAGTTGCATGCCTGGGAGGTCCTAAAACAGAATCTCACTTTGAACAGACAGGTCCGATGACTGAAGCAATACTTCTCGGAACTGTTGCTAACAGGGTACCAGATCAGCTATTGGCCTGGGACCATGCAAAAATGGAATTCAGCAATAATGCCGATGCAAATAAGCTTCTCCGCCGGACTTACCGTGAAGGATGGGGTGCGGGCGGATTTTGAACATTCAGTACCATCATGATTTGGCACCAATTTCAAATTGGCGCCAGCCAGACTCCTAAATCCCCCAGCCTTGCTTCGCCGTAGCGACTACGCGAAGGCGAAGGGGGGACTTATTGAAAATCAGTGGATTTGAAAGCCCCCCTTGGGGGGTTGGGGGTAAAACCGGACATTTGATATATCCTCAAAATTATTTCAATTCTTCAAGCCTTACATTTGAGTGTTTCCTTGTAAGAAGATGTATGATAAGCCATGCTGTCAGGTATGTCAATCCGCAGATCGTAAAAAGAATATTATAACCGCCTGGTATATTCCCTGCCGCTTTATAGGTATCAAGTAAAAACCCGACAACAAGAGGAAACAAAATTCCTCCAACTGCCCCTGCCATACCTGCAATACCTGTAACCGAACCCACAGCTTCCGATGGGAACATATCCGATGCCATTGTGAATACATTGGTTGCCCAGGCCTGATGTACGGCAACTGCAAGACTGATTATTGCAACAGCCATCCATGCGGCTGTTGTATATTGTGCAAGTATTATTGTTAATTCTGTAACAGCAAACAGAAACAAGGCTGTCTTTCTTGCCTTTACAACTGCCCATCCTCTTTTTATAAGGATAGATGAAAAATACCCTCCCATGAAACTGCCGAAAGTTGTGGCAGAATAAATTACAATAAGCTCCAGGCTTGGCCTCTTGAGATCTAGTTCATATGTGGATGAGAAATATGAAGGCAGCCAGAAAAGGAAAAACCAGAAAATAGGGTCAATGAGTCCTTTACCTGTAATTAAAGCCCATGTCTGCGGAAAGGTAAATAGCCTGTACCATCTGATTTTTACTTTGCTGGTATTTTCCTTACCCGGGTCACCCTCCTTACCTTCACTTATTATTGCAAACTCTTCTTTTGTGAGTCGTTTCTGCCTTGCCGGTACCTGGTAGAATATGAGCCAGAATATAAGCCATACAAAACCTGAGGCCCCGGTAAGCCAGAATACTTCCTGCCATGAATAGCTGTTCAATATCCATGGTACAATTAAGAGTGCCATTACAACACCAACACTTGGTCCCGAATTGAATATTCCTGTTGCAATGCCTCTCTCCTTTTTCGGAAACCATTCTGAAATTGCTTTAACACCTGCAGGGAAATTTCCTGCTTCACCAATACCAAGACCAAAACGTGCAAGGGCAAACTGTACAGCATTCCTGGCAAATGCATGAAGCATCCCGGCTATACTCCATAATGTGACAATAAATGTAAATCCGGCCCGCGTCCCAATCTTATCTATCAGCCTTCCCATTACAAGAAGTCCCATAGCATAGGCTGCAGTAAAAGCCATCACGATATGCGCAAAATCGCTTTCCGACCAGTTGAATTCCGCCTCCAGTACCGGTTTAAGCAATCCTATGATCTGCCGGTCGATGTAGTTAATCGTTGTGGCAAAAAACAGAAGTGAGACTATGATCCAGCGGTAGTTTTTGATATGCATGAAATGAAGTGATGAAATTTGTTGCTGGGTGCTGGTTGCTGGTTACTGGGTACGGCTACCGATTACTGATTACCGAATACCGATTACCAATCTACAACACTTCCGTCATCCGGATCATACTGAACTCTGTAAGGTTTTGGCTCACCTACCTGGGCCTTTAGTTTATCCTCATCAATAGAAATACCAAGACCAGGTTCTGTAAGTATTGGCCGATGTCCGTTCTGTATCGGGGGAAGTGGCTTTGCAAGCAGATCGGAGTATTCATTGTCTCCTCTTTCCTGGATCAGGAAATTCGGGATGGAAGCTGCTACCTGATAACTGGCTGCAAGAGAACAGGGCCCCTGGGGATTATGTGGCGCAACAGGTGTATAATATGATTCTGCCATTCCGGCTATCAGCCTGAGTTCTGTAATACCACCGGCATAGCAGACATCGGGCTGTATTATAGTGGCAGCACGTTTCTCAAGTATCTCCCTGAACCCCCACTTTGTGAAGATACGTTCGCCGGTGGCGAGAGGAATATGAGTCTTCTTAGCGAGTTCTGCCATTACATCAACATTAAGGGCCTGGACAACTTCCTCATAGAACCATGGATTAAAAGGTTCAAGAGCCTTAATAAGAAGTGCTGCCGTTGGAGGCTGAACAGCTCCGTGAAAATCTACTCCTATATCAACGCCATCTCCAACTTTTTCACGAAGAGCTTTAAACCTTTCTACTACTTCATCTATAAATTTCTGACCCTCAACATATTTGAATGGTTGCCTGTTACCTCCGTTGGGACCAACTTTCATAGCGTTAATCCCTTTTAAAGGATCGAGGTTTCCGTAAACACGTATCCTGTCACGGGTAGGTCCTCCGAAAAGCCTGTAAACAGGCACACCAAAAATTTTTCCTGTGATATCCCACAATGCCTGGTCAATACCGCTGAGTATTGCGGTTTTAATTGGTCCGCCACGATAAAATGCGCCCCGGTGGATAGCCTGCCAGTGGTGCGCAATCCTTGTAGGATCCTTTCCAACAAGATAATCCTTCACCTCCAGGGCTCCAGCAGCACACGCCTTTGCATCATCCTTGAGCATTTCACCCCAGCCTGAAATTCCTGCATCAGTGCTGACCTTAACAAATACCCATGAATTTTTTAATACAAATGTTTCAATGTTTGTAACCTTTATATTATCCTTTGGACCAATTAAAGCTTTATCTGATCGCTC
>CALMJY010000062.1 GCA_937864815.1 uncultured Bacteroidota bacterium | reverse complement strand
AATATTTCAGTGACTGCTTCCAACACTTGCGGCACCAGTGCCGCCAGCAATTTGGCAGTTCAGTCAGTTGTTCCGACAGACCATGCCACCTATGGCTGTAATAGTTGCCATATTTTTCACAGCGCTACCGGGACAACTCTTACAACGGTTGCCGGCAATGCAAATCTTTGTATCAGTTGTCATCAAACTGGTGCGCCTGCATCCGGGAAACCTCTGAGTAATGCTATGAAAGCGATCCCCGGAACCAGCGGAACTTCACATTCGTGGGATGTAAACGCTGTAAATGCAACCAGGGAAACTGTTTCTCCAACGAATACAGAAATGTCAGCCAGATTGGACAATGGTAAAATTGTTTGTTCTACATGCCATAACCAGCACAATTCTAATTCAAACATAAGTTATCTGAGGATTGCCAATACAGGCGATGCGCTTTGTAAAGAATGCCATTCGCCGCGTAATGTTGGCCGGTATACTGATAATACGGCAACTAACAAAGGAAGCCACCCGGTAGGTCTTACTTATCCTACAGCGAACAGCAACTATAAAACCTCACCGACCGCACCACTCACTGCACCGGGAGGTAAAATAGAATGTTCAAGCTGTCATCAGACCCATTACGCAACAACGACAGATGGAAATCTGCTCAGGGCAACGGTAGATGCAGCCATGTGCACCAGTTGCCACAATTATAGTTCTCACAACGGAATGAATTGTTTGAAATGCCATCAAACCCATAACACAAACAAGAGCAATATTTTCATGATCCGAAATACCATTGCAACTCCAAACAGTGGAACTAAAACTGTGAATTTTACAGTAAGAACTGGCACAAACTCGTTTGCTGATGGTAATACTACTTACGATGGTATCTGTGAGGTTTGTCATACCTCAACTGATCATTTTAGAAATAACGGAGGTGGTAGCGATCAGAATCATTCAAGCCAGGGGGCCGGAATTCCGGGACAAAACTGCACTACCTGTCATTCACACAGCAGTAATTTTGCAACGCCCAATTGCACAGATTGTCATAATGCTATCAACACTCCGACCACCGGAATATATACAACCGATGCCCATTCCACCCATGTGACCCGCTACGGTTATGCCTGCAGCACTTGTCATTTCGGGCAGGGCTCTGGAGGAGTGAATGAACCCACTCATCCCAGCGGCGGACTGGGTGAGGTTACCTTTGATCCGAATGGATTGGCTAAAAGAAATGGGCTTGATGCCGCTACACCGACCTACAACAACACAGCCAAGACTTGCACAAATGTTTACTGCCACAGTAATGGACGGTCAGCTTACAGGGGAACAGACGGAACGTACACCTGGAGCGGAACCACTGGTTCTCAGACGCCAACCTATGGTACTGCTCCAAACTGGTATACCGGCTCTATAACAGCCTGTTCATCCTGCCATTCCGGTTCAGGCAATATGAATTCTCCATATACGATTACAACTCCCGGGCTGGCTGATCCTCTCCCACCCGCAACAGGATCTCATCAAAGGGGCGCTCATACATCGAATTCGCAAGAGTTATCCGGGAACGGTTGGGCTGCAGTAAACTGTTTCTGGTGTCACAATGCAAATAATGGCAATAGCACAACCACAATGAACCAGGGAACATATGGAACTGCACTCCATGTTGACGGACAAACGTATTTCAAACCTTTGAGTTATGTCAATGGTGGAACAATGGTGAATGCTACTCCAAGCAGTGGAGGAACATTTTCCTATTCCAGAACTGGTTCCGCAGCACATTGTAGTCAGGGAAAAACTTGCTGGTAGTATTTTACATCAAGTGTTAAACCTTTTACCTAATCTATCTCAAAATAGAAAAAGAAGCATGAAATTGATTGTAACGGATGAAATCAGGCAATCAGCAGATTTATGTAAAAAGAGTTTTGATTGCCTTTATAAACAGGAAGACTTGTGCAAAGTTACTTCTACGATGAATGATAATGTGATGTTTGTGCATTGCTTAAGTGGCAGAAATTGTGCGTATAAACATTACCTTGAGGAGAGAGTAATTTGCACATGCCCGGTTCGCCTTGAGTTATTTAAAAAATATAAGATTTAGTGCTCATCCATTTCGGCTGATATTTTCAAAATCCCATATTTTCAGGATTTCAAGTTCATTATGCCTGATATCAATTTTGTCTGTGTTCTTAAAATCGTAAAGTCAACGGATGGAGGTGAAACAAAACATGTTACCGTGAGTGATTCGACTTCTACCCTGCATCCGCATCATAATGTCATTTCTGTCCTTCCTTTTGTCTATATCGAACAAGGTGGCTCGGGGGACGAGAAAATGAGTACAAAAATACAGTCTGATTGCTTTAGTGTCCTGAAGAAATATGCTGATCAGTTTGTTTTACAGGATCCGATAACAACCAATAATTATTTATAATCAGTATAAATAAGAAGTAACGATTTGAAATGTCCGCTTTATATTTTAATTTAACACAGGAGTTTTGAATCCTTGAGAGCTGGTCCCTTGTAAACTCTTTTTATTTATTTATGGAAAGAAGAAAATTCCTGAATTCAGTTGCTATTTTCGTACCATTTGGAACTGCCCTTGTCGGATTTCTAGGGATGGGTATCCGCTTCATTACACCATATAAGAGAGAGGTTGAGAGAAGAATTTTCACCATTCATCTTGATGAGTTGAAACTTAATGCCACCCAACAGTTTCAGGATCTTCGTGGAAAAGATCTAATGCTTGTCAGAACATCCGATAGAGAAGTAAAAGCTATATCCACAACCTGCACCCATCTAGGGTGTTCAGTTCATTGGCAGGCAGATAAAAAGCAATTCTTTTGTCCTTGTCATCAGGGGATTTTTGATACTAATGGGAAGGTTGTCTCAGGCCCTCCTCCCAGATCACTTGACTCATATCGTGTTGAACTGGAAGGAGATAATGTATTCATTTACTTTATGGATAAACCATCTGACAATGGGATTTAAAAACTGGCTGCAGACCTCCTTCCCGATTAACGAGGAAGCCTTGGTCAGCATATCTTCTGAACCTATACCAAATCATTTAAAAAGATGGTGGTGGGCACTGGGAGGTACTCCTCTGATATTATTCCTTATACAGGCATTTACTGGCATCCTGCTTATTTTCTATTATGTTCCTGATCCGGACAAGGCATATGAAAGCGTTAAATATATAACCTTTACTGCAAAATTCGGATGGCTGATCAGGAGCATTCACCGATGGGCTTCAAATTTAATGATAGCTACTCTTCTTCTGCATATGATAAGGGTTTTTTTCACCCAAACTTTCCGCTCTCCAAGAGAATTTAACTGGATCTTTGGGGTTATCCTGTTTCTTATAACCCTGATCTTCGGATTTACAGGATACTCACTGGTATATGAACAGATGTCCTACTGGGCCATGAAAGTTGGTACCGGAATAGCTGCAGCAACTCCATTTATTGGCAACTGGATTTCAGATTTTATGAAAGGAGGTTCAGAAATCGGACAGAATACACTAACCAGATTCTTCCTGTTTCATGTTGTTATTCTTCCATTCATTGCTATCCTTGCTATTTCATTACACATATATCTGATAAGAACTCTCGGTGTCAGCACACTGGAATTTAAAAGAGACGTTAATGAACCTAAAAAGACATTCCCCTTTTTCCCTGACCATTTCTATACAGAATTGATCATTGTCACAATTGTAATGGCAATTCTTATTACTCTCGCCCTGCTTTTTCCTGTTTCGTTGGGGGAGAAGGCCAATCCAAACGTCACTCCTCTTCATATAAAACCGGAGTGGTACTTTTACCCGGTTTTCAGATGGCTGAAAATAACAAATCTTGAAGTTGGCATACTGGGGCCTATTTTCTTCATCCTGATGTTGTTTTCATGGCCTTTCCTCGACAGACTCTTCGAAAAATACTTCCCAGGCAAAGAGATAGGCTTTTGGATAGGTGCAGGCGGATTAATAACAATCAATGTATTCCTGTTGTGGGAAGTCTTCGGACATTAGAAAGACAATAAACTTATAAAAATACTAACGATGGCTACTTCACTTGAAACAAAAAGAACAATCATAGGTATTCTAAGTGTCTTTTTTCTTGGTGTGATTATCATTGCATTATGGAAAGAGACGGAAAGACAAATGCCTGGATACAGACCATCTCCTATTGTTGATAAGGGAACTGCACATTGTATTAAATGCCATGGGGCGAAAGGCGCGGGAGTTGTTATCACTGAACAGTGGAAAATGAGCAAACATGCTGAAGTTGGAGTTGGCTGCCTGGAATGCCATGGAGCTTCAGAAACAGATATTGATGCCTATAAACATGAAGGCTATTTTATCGCAACTATAGTCACACCTAATGATTGCGGAAAGTGCCATGCCAGAGAGGTAAAGGAATTCACCGGAAGCCATCATGCCGATGCAGGCATGATTATGGGTTCTCTCGACAACATTCTTGCCGAGGTTGTGGAAGGACATACAGGTTTTAAGGACGGGGCTAATCCCGCCGCCGCAAGCGGATGCTGGCAATGCCACGGATCAAAAGTGGAACTCCTTCTTGATGAAAAGGGGAGTAAAAAGTTTACAGATAATGGTATTCTTCGACTTGATCCTAAAACCTGGCCTAACACAGGTATTGGAAGGGTAAACCTCGATGGTTCAAAAGGATCTTGTTCTGCCTGCCATAACAGGCATCATTTCTCTGTGGAACAGGTAAGACAACCTGAAAACTGCGGGAAATGCCACATGGGACCTGACCACCCACAGCTTGAAATATATGAAGAGTCAAAACATGGGGTCAATTTTCACGCGCACAGGGAGAAAATGAATCTTAAAGCCCAGCCATGGGTCGTCGGCGTAGACTATATTGCGGCACCCACTTGTGCTACATGCCATATGAGTGCAACACCTGACCAGCCTGTAACACATGAGGTTGGAAACAGGATAAGCTGGACCCTGAGACCACAGGTCTCTGAAAAAATCGATCAGGCTTTAATGTCAAAGTATAAGAAACAGGGCCAGGAAGTACCTGAGAATTTCCTTACATGGGAATCAAGACGGGCAAATATGCAGAATGTTTGTCTTCAGTGCCATGCAAAAAAATATGTTGAATCATTCTACTTGCAGTACGACAATCTGGTTGAACTGTACAATGAGAAATTCGGTAAACCAACACTCCGGATCATGAACCAGTTAAAATCATCCGGAATGCTGACACAAATAGATTTTGATGAAAAAATTGAATGGACCTATTACTTTCTCTGGCATCATGAAGGCAGACGTGCCAGGATGGGAGCATCAATGATGGGTCCGGATTATACACAGTGGCATGGTAACTTTGAGGTTGCAGACAGGTTCTATACAGAATTTGTCCCGGATGTCAGAGAATTGATTGATTACTATAAGAGACATAATAAATACAATGAGGCTGTTGAAGTGGAAAAAACTCTCACTGAGATACTTAATAGTGATATGCATCAATGGTTTCTTGGGAAAATGAGTCCTGAAGAATTAGCCAGGAGAAAAAAGGCTGCAGAGGAATTCAGAAAGAGATAT
>CALMJY010000061.1 GCA_937864815.1 uncultured Bacteroidota bacterium | reverse complement strand
CTTTTTGTAATATTCATGGATTGCCTTGAATTGCTGGTGGCTTTCCTTCAGGCATATGTATTCACCCTGCTTTCAGCATTGTTCATTAGTCTGGCAGTGCAGGAGCATCATTAATAATTTTAATTAATAACTTGTATTATGGAACCAATTTCATTTGCAGCAGTCGGAGCAGGTCTTGCAGTTATAGGTGCAGGCCTTGGTATAGGTAGGATCGGTGGTTCGGCAATGGAAGCCATTGCCCGTCAGCCCGAAGCTACTTCCAAGATCCAGACAGCCATGATTATTGCAGCAGCACTTATTGAAGGTGCAGCGCTTTTTGCAATCGTTGTTGCTCTTATTGCTTAGTAAAAAGAATCAGGAAGCTTTGCAACGGTTGGTTGCAGGCTTCTTTTGATTGAAACAGTTAATTCATAAGATATGATCCTTCTAGCAAACAGTCTTACAACACCGGCTATTGGAACAGTAGTCTGGTCAACCATTATTTTCAGCATATTCTTTTTCCTTCTTTCAAAATTTGCATGGAAACCTATTCTGAATGCTGTAAAGGCCCGCGATGAAATGATCAAAGGATCTCTTGCAGCAGCAGAAAAGGCAAGGGAAGATATGATGAAGCTCCAGAGTGATAATGAAGCGATCCTTCGAAAGGCAAGGGAAGAACGTGAGGTTATTCTGAAGGATGCAAGGGATGTTCGTGACAAACTTATTGCCGAGGCAAAGGATAAAGCTTCAGAGGAGGCAGAGAAGTTAATTGAAAAGGCAAGAGCCGGCATTGAGAGTGAAAAGAGAAAAGCTCTTTCAGAGATCCATGATCAGGTTGCAACTCTTTCAGTTGATATAGCATCAAAACTTCTTGGAGAGCAGCTAAAGAAGACAGGCGAACAGGAAAAACTGATTGACAATTACCTGAGAGAAATCAACCTCAACAAGAACTAATACGCCTAATGAACGACAGTAAGATATCAGTAAGGTATTCAAAGGCGCTTTTTGAATCAGCAGTTGAAAAGAATATTCTGGACAAGGTTAACCAGGATATGTTATTCATTTCTGAGATCTGTAAGTTGCCTGAAATGAAGGAACTTCTCTCAAGTCCAGTTATATTCCCTTCGAGGAAGACAGAATTTCTTCATAAAATGTTAGATGGCAATGTAGAGGCTATTACGATGTCGATGATAGATCTTGCAGTAGCGAATGGAAGAGAGAGCTTTATTCCTGCAATTGCCAGGGTGTTTGTTCATGATACAATGAGATACAAGGGGATAACCAAATCTTTGCTCACAACAGCTGTTAAGGTTGATCCTGGAGTTAAAAAACAGATCACTGAGATGATCGGAAAAATATTCAAAACGAAAGTTGAGATGGAAGAGGCCGTTGATCCTGATATTATCGGAGGTTTCATACTGAGAGTTGATGATAGCTTTATTGACGCCAGCCTGAAAAACAAACTCAGAAAAATCAATAAGGAGCTAAGAGGCGGCTCACTCTCATCATAATATATATTTTAAAAGCGAAATATTAAGTAAAGGAAATATGGCAAACATTAAACCAGCAGAAGTTTCAAAAATCCTTAAACAGCAACTGGAAGGAATTCAGACCGGTGTCGAACTTGAAGAAGTGGGTACTGTTCTTCAGGTTGGTGACGGGATCGCACGTATTTATGGACTTTCAAATGTCCAGTCAAATGAACTGATTGAATTTGAAAACGGTATGGAAGGAATTGTTCTCAACCTTGAAGAGGACAATATCGGTGCAGTATTGCTTGGACCTACCGAAGAGATAAATGAGGGCGATATTGTCAAGAGAACCGGTAAAATTGCTTCCATCAATGTCGGGGAAGGACTTCTTGGAAGGGTTATTTCACCTACAGGTCAGCCGCTTGACGGCAAAGGTCCGATTAAGGGAGAATTGTTTAATATGCCTTTTGAGAGGAAAGCGCCGGGTGTTATCTTCCGTCAGCCTGTAAAGCAGCCACTTCAGACTGGTATTAAAGCAATAGATGCAATGATTCCTATCGGCCGTGGTCAGAGGGAACTTATTATCGGTGACAGACAGACCGGTAAGACTGCAATTGCAATTGACACAATAATAAATCAGAAAAGCAATTTTGATAAAGGTAAACCGGTATATTGTATTTATGTTGCTGTAGGACAGAAAGGTTCGACAATTGCAAATATAGCTGCAACACTTGAAGAGCATGGTGCTCTCCAGTATACAGTAATAGTTCTTGCCACCGCATCAGATCCGGCTGCTTCGCAGTTCTATGCTCCTTTTGCAGGTGCTGCAATCGGAGAATTCTACCGAGATACAGGCCGTGACGCACTTATCATTTATGATGACCTGTCAAAGCAGGCAGTATCTTACCGTGAAGTCTCCCTGCTCCTCCGTCGTCCACCGGGACGTGAAGCTTATCCGGGTGACGTTTTTTATCTTCACTCAAGGCTTCTTGAAAGAGCTGCAAAAATCATTGAATCGGATGAGGTAGCAAGACAAATGAATGACCTTCCGGAATCAATACGTCATATGGTTAAAGGAGGAGGCTCACTTACTGCTCTCCCTATCATTGAAACACAGGCAGGCGATGTCTCTGCATATATTCCAACAAATGTGATCTCTATCACAGATGGCCAGATCTTTCTTGAATCAAACCTTTTTAATTCAGGTGTACGACCTGCAATTAACGTAGGGATTTCAGTATCAAGGGTTGGAGGTAATGCTCAGATCAAGGCGATGAAGAAAATTGCCGGAACACTTAAGGTTGACCAGGCACAATATCGTGAGCTTGAGGCATTCTCCAAATTCGGATCTGATCTGGATGCATCAACACTTGCGGTTCTGAACAAGGGTGCCAAGAACGTGGAAATTCTAAAACAGGGCCAGTATGCCCCGGTTCCGGTTGAAAATCAGATTGCTATTATCTATTGCGGAACAATGGGTCTTCTGAAGGATATTCCGGTCAATAAAGTGAAAGCTTTTGAAGTTGAATTTATTGAATACCTTAGTCTGAAACACAAGGATATTCTTGAAGATCTTCGTAAAGGAAATATAAATAACGATATAACTAAAGTCCTGGAAAAAGCTGCTGCAGAGATTATAATCAAATATCGCGCTAATTAAACCAGGCTTGGGCAATAATTTAATCGTAAATGGCTAATTTAAAGGCAATACGTGTAAGAATCAGTTCTGTCAAATCTACCCGACAGATCACTTCTGCAATGAAGATGGTTTCTGCTGCCAAATTGCGCAAAGCTCAGGACAGAATTGTGAAACTCCGTCCCTATGTAAATAAGCTGCAGGAGATACTGGCCGGTCTTTCCCAGAGTCTTGCAGATGCTGAGGTTGAAAATGTCTATGGCAGAGTATCCAGTCCGGAGAAAGTCCTGATAGTTGTAATTACTTCAAACAGGGGGCTTTGCGGGGCATTTAATGCCAATGTTATAAAGGAGACACGAAAAATTATTACAGAACGTTATTCCGATCAGTACAGAAAAGGCAATCTCCGGATGCTTACAATCGGGAAAAAAGGGTATGATTATTTCAGAAAGCAATCGGTAAAAATGCTTCCCGAACAGAATAATCTCCTGAATAACTTGTCTTTTGAGAACGTTGCTCAGGTTGCTGATGCAATTATGAGTTCATTTGTTGCGGGTGAATACGACAGGGTGGATCTGGTATATAACCAGTTCAAGAATGCAGCAATGCAGATTCTTGCAGATGAATTGTTCCTTCCGGTTACTGCCGGACCAAAAGGAAAAGTAACCTCAGAACCTGTCGATTATATCTATGAGCCTGATCAGGAAACAATAGTTAAAGACCTTATACCTAAATCCCTCAAAATACAATTCTACAAAGCTGTATTGGATTCATTTGTGGCAGAACACGGAGCAAGAATGACCTCTATGCATAAAGCTACGGATAATGCCACGACCATGATCAGGGAACTTACTCTGCAGTATAATAAAGCAAGACAGGCTGCAATTACCAATCAGATACTGGAAGTTGTCAGCGGAGCTGAAGCCCTGAGAGGTTAATGTGAATATTTACATAAGTTTAAGTCAGGATAATGTACAGTCAGGCAGATCTTAAGAATCTGGTAGATAAGGCAATCATAAATCTTACTTATAATCGTGAAGCCGAGAGGCTCATTGATCCTGTTAAATATGTTCTGTCCATTGGTGGAAAAAGACTCAGACCGGTACTTTCACTACTGGCCTGCAATCTTTTCAACGATCAGATAGACGAAGCTGTAATGCCGGCAACAGGAATTGAGGTTTTCCATAACTTCACCCTTGTCCATGATGATATCATTGATCAGGCACCTGTTAGAAGAAGTTTTCCAACAGTTCACAGCAAATGGAACGTTAACCAGGCAATTCTGTCAGGGGATGTAATGGCTTTTATTGCAAATGAGTGTTTTCTTCAGGCACCGTCCAGGTGTATGCTAAAAGTCTTCAGGGAATATAACAAAGCTGCAATTGAGGTATGCACAGGACAACAGCTCGACATTGATTTTGAAAAGGCTCTTATTGTTTCAGAGGCAGAATATATAAGGATGATAGAGCTTAAAACTGCAGTTCTGATTGCTGCTTCGGTAAAGATTGGAGCTATTATCGGCGGAGCTGAGGAGAAGGATGCTGAAAACCTTTACGAATTCGGAAGATACCTTGGATTAGCATTTCAGATTCAGGACGACCTGCTTGATATTTATGGAGATATCAAACTTTTTGGTAAGGTACCGGGAGGAGATATTGCAGCGAATAAAAAGTCCTTTCTTTCTGTGAAGGCTTTTGAACTATCAAAGGGAAAGCAGTTTAAGCTTCTGCAGGACCTCTTTTCGGACAAGGAGAGTGATTCTGAAAGAAAAGTCAGGGCTGTAATGGATATTTATGAAAAGCTTAATATCAGAATGCTTACTGAAAACCTTGCAAATGAATATATTGAAAAAGCATTCAGTATGCTCGAAAAGGTAGAGGTAGCCAAAGAGAGAAAAAAAGAGCTGACTTTAGTAGCCGGCTCACTAATAGGCAGAGTGCAGTAAGCTAAATTCCCTGTTTTTCATTCTTTTTCATCCAGTCAATGTTGAACAACACACCGGCATTAAGCATGAACTGGTTGTATTTATTATTCCAGAGATATTTTCCCTCAGCATAAATATCAAGCATTTCTGTCATTTTCATATATGTACCAAGCCCTATATTAAGACCAAGTGCATTATCCTTTTCCTTATAAACCTGTTCAAGATACTTCTCTTTTTTCCAGGCAAGTAATATATTCAGGCCTGCAAGACCATAAAATTCAAACTTGTCAAGTGAATTAAAAACATAGTGACCATTGATGTCAATCATCATTGTATTTACAGTATACTTAGAATCAAATTCTTTATATACATGAGGGAAAAAGAATGAGATTGAAGGAGAGATATGGAATGGCAGACTAACTTCATATATGCCCTTTAAAGAACCCAGAAAATTACCACTTTTGTTGTAGTCATACTCCATTTCGTGAAAGTAGTACCCTGATGTAAATCCAAGACCGCCTCCAAGCTTGGTGAACTGTGCAGTTGAAGTCAATGTGAATACTGCCAGCAGAAAGAATGCTAAAAGATGTTTTTTCATAGCTATACGATTAGAAAATTAAATGACTATCAGTAATTATTAATAAAGTTGATACTTCTCTTTTTTTGTTTTCTAAACCCCACAGAACCGTAATTTCCGTAATGGCTCGCCCCTTCCCTTACTGTTTAAGGGAAGGGGTTGGGGGAAGGGTTAAGAATATAAAATACCATACAATTTAACATTTATAATAATGATTGCCGATACTCATAATAAAATTATGCAATAATGGGATACTGAATACACTACTGCAACCTAATAATTTACCTGAAATAAAAAGAATTTTATAGTCCGCCAATCCTGCATGGTTTATAAAAATTATTAAATTTGTAGATACTTTAAATGTTTTTAAAATAATAATTTATGTCACAGATAACCGGTAAAATTAGCCAGATCATTGGGGCAGTAGTTGACGTAACTTTTGAAAAACAAGGTGTTGATATGCCCGATATTTACGATGCTCTGGAGATCAAACGTGATGATGGTTCGATTCTTGTTGTTGAATGTCAGCAGCATATTGGAGAAAGAACGGTCAGAACGATTGCAATGGATTCCACTGATGGTTTGCGAAGAGGTATGGAAGTTGTAGCAACCGGATTGCCTATTACAATGCCTATCGGAGAGCAAATCAAAGGGAGGCTGATGAATGTTACCGGTGAAGCCATTGACGGAATAGGACGCCTTGACAAAACCGGCGGTTACCCGATTCACCGTAATCCTCCAAAATACGAAGAACTAACCACCGAGAAGGAGATTTTATTCACAGGTATTAAGGTTATTGACCTTATTGAGCCCTATTCAAAAGGGGGAAAGATAGGGTTGTTTGGAGGAGCAGGAGTTGGGAAGACTGTGGTAATTCTTGAGCTTATCAATAATATAGCAAAAGCATATTCCGGGTTATCAGTTTTTGCCGGGGTTGGAGAGCGTACAAGGGAAGGAAATGATCTTCTCAGGGAAATGCTTGAAGCCGGTGTTATTACATATGGTAAGGCATTCCTTGAAAACATGAAGGCGGGGGGCTGGGATCTTTCAACCGTTGATAAGGAAGCTCTCAAGGAATCCAAACTTGCACTGGTATTTGGACAGATGAATGAACCCCCGGGTGCAAGAGCCAGAGTTGCCCTTTCAGGACTTTCAGTTGCTGAACATTTCAGGGATGGTGATGGCAAAAGCGGCGGACGTGATATTCTATTTTTCATGGACAATGTGTTCAGGTTTACCCAGGCAGGATCGGAGGTGTCTGCACTTCTCGGAAGGATGCCTTCAGCAGTTGGTTATCAACCGACTCTTGCAACAGAGATGGGAATAATGCAGGAGCGGATTACTTCAACAAAGAATGGTTCTATCACTTCAGTTCAGGCAGTTTACGTTCCTGCGGATGACCTTACTGACCCCGCACCGGCAACTACCTTTGCCCATCTCGATGCCACAACTGTATTAAGCAGGAAAATTTCGGAACTTGGTATCTATCCTGCGGTTGATCCGCTTGATTCAACATCAAGAATACTTACCCCTGACATAGTGGGTGAGGCGCATTATAACTGTGCCCAGCGTGTAAAAGAGCTGCTTCAGAGGTACAATGAACTGCAGGATATCATCGCAATTCTTGGTATGGATGAACTTTCAGAAGATGATAAACTTGTCGTTCACCGGGCCAGAAGAGCACAGAGATTCCTTTCACAGCCATTCCAGGTAGCAGAACAATTCACAGGAATTAAAGGAGCTTTCGTATCGATTGAAGACACAATAAAAGGCTTTAATATGATTATGGATGGAAAAGTAGATCAATATCCTGAATCTGCATTCCTCCTTGTCGGAACAATTGAAGACGCAATAGAGAAAGGCGAAAAAATACTTGCGCAGAACAAATAATAACTGGGAATGAAAATAGAGATAATCACACCCGATAAGAAAGTCTTCGAGGGAGATATTAAATCTGTCAGAGTCCCGGGCAAAAAGGGATCTTTCCAGGTACTAAAGGATCACGCCCCCATAGTGTCAACTCTTGAAAACGGACCGGTTATTATGGTCGATCAGGATGGCAATGAGTCTGTTTACGAGATAAACGGAGGGGTGATTGAAGTAAAGGCAAACAAGATTATCCTTCTCGCAGATTCCGTGAAATAATATATTCCGGATGAAACCTGATGAATTTCGGAAATATGCCCATGAGCTTGTCGAATGGATCGCAGGCTATATGGAAAATGTTGAAGATTTTCCGGTACAATCCCAGATCTCTCCCGGTGATATTTTTTCAAAAATACCTGATCACCCCCCTGTAAAACCGGAATCCTTTGACGATTTAATTAAAGATCTTGATACTATTATTCTACCCGGAATCACTCACTGGCAGAGCCCCAATTTCTATGCTTATTTTCCGGCTAATGTAAGTCCTCCTTCTATTCTGGCAGAAATGCTTATTTCAGCACTTGGGGCACAGTGTATGAT
>CALMJY010000060.1 GCA_937864815.1 uncultured Bacteroidota bacterium | reverse complement strand
CAGGGGGGACTTATTAAAAGACAACGAAATTTAAAGCCCCCCTTGGGGGGTTTGGGGGTAAAGTCGACTCTGAGACGCCCTAATCCTACGAACAAACAGCTTCGATCTCTTTTACTGTCTTTGGTATTGGCTTGCCCAGTACTTTATGTCCCTTTTCGGTGATCATTACATTGTCTTCTATTCTGACACCACCTATAGGCATGAATCTGCTTAGCTTATCGTAGTTAATAAATTCCCAGAATTTTCCTTCCGATTTCCATCTTTCAATAAGTTCCGGGATAAAATAACATCCGGGTTCAATAGTTAAAACATGCCCCGGTTTATATGGCAGGGCAAATCTGAGGAAAGCAGTTCCAAACTGCTCGCTTCGCTTTACTTCCGGACTGTATCCTACATAATTTTCTCCGAGTGCCTCCATGTCGTGAACATCAAGTCCAAGCATATGACCTATCCCGTGAGGCATGAACAGAGCATGAGCGCCTGCGGCTACAGCCTCAGAGATATCACCTTTCATAAGACCCAGATCCTTCATACCCTCTGCAATTACCCTGCATGCTAGAAAATGAATATCCCTGTTTGAAACACCCGGTTTTGTTGCCTTAATAGCCTCTGTGTTTGCCTTCAGGACTACCTCATAAACATCACTTTGCAAAGAACTGAATTTACCTCCAACAGGTGTTGTTCTTGTGATATCGGATGAATAATGATGGTTTGTCTCAGCTCCTGCATCAGTCACCATCATCCTTCCCTTTTTAAGTATATTACCATGATCATGGTTATGGAGAGTCTGACCGTTTATGCTTAAAATTATAGGGAATGAGGTCCCGCCTCCCTTTGAAAGTGCGATACCTTCAATTGTTCCGAAAATATCCTGCTCCTTTACCCCGGGCCTGCACATTTTCATTGCTGTTACATGCATCTCATATGCAATGTCTACAGCTTTTTCAATTTCATCTGTTTCAACTTTTTCCTTTATTGACCTCATTGAAACAACAGATCTAATGAGATCAGGCGAAGCCAGGGTTTTCATCTGGCATGGATTCTCCTTCAGCAGTGAACCCAGGATCATTTTTGATTCTCCGCGGTAAGGAGGTAGAAAATGAACCTTTCTCCTCTTTGACAGAGCATCCTGGATCTTTTCCTCGAGGTGTTTCATTGGAGCAGTATTTACTACTCCGCATTTTGCAGCCAGATCTCTGACAGTTGGCTGGGGTCCCATCCAGATAATATCATCAATGTCAAAATCGTTGCCGAAAATCATATCCTTTCCGGAATCAAAATCCATCATGCCGGCAAAGCCGGGCAGATCAATGCCGAAGTAGTAAAGGAAATCACTGTCCTGCCTGAAATGGTAGGTATTTGCAGGATAGTTGAATGGAGATTCATTATTGCCAATAAAAAGAGCAACTCCGCTTTTCATAAGCTTATGGAGTTGCTCTCTTCTTTTGCTGTAAACTTCGCTCTTAAACATATGCTTCATGATTTAAAGAAGCATCTAAGATAGGAATAATAAAAAAGTTTAGGGTTAAGGGGCCTAAGGTATTCTGAAATAAGCTTTCAAATAATAAATTTGTTTTGGTTTTCCTATTACATACTTTTCTATTTTTACACAGCCGGTCATTTGACCAGGCAAAAAGAAAAAAACATGAACAGAAAACTCAGGTTGCCGGCATTTGTTTTTTTACTGACTTTCTCCCTTCTCGCAATTGTCCAGATAAAATTGGACAGGCCAATGATCCTGGCCGAGAGATTTTTTGAAGGAGCCGGATGGATTGAAATAGTTTTTATCTCTCTTTACGGGGCAATAGTAGCTTATAAGATGCAGGACCCTGCAAATGTTCCCCAGTGGAGAAAAGTAACCTGGACTATTTTTTCGGTTATTTTCTTTTCGCAGCTTATTGTCGGTTTATCAGGATTTGAGAAATTTCTTATGTCGGGAAAGCTACATCTGCCAATTCCTATGATGATTCTTGGCGGACCCGTTTACAGAGGGCAGCTATCTGTTATGACTATACTTTTCCTCAGCACCGTAATTCTTACTGGTCCTGCCTGGTGCAGTCATCTCTGCTATTTTGGTGCATTCGATAATATAGCATCATCTGGAAAAACTTCCCGGGATGTCCTTAAATACAAAACCGCCATCAAATCTACCATATTGATTATCGTGATTGGAATGGCACTAATACTGAGATGGATAAACGTTCCTCTTCTGATTGCCACATATATAGCAGCTGCATTTGGGCTTATGGGAATTGGTATAATGATATTGATTTCCCGCAAAAGGAAGAAAATGTTTCACTGTGTAATGTACTGTCCTGTTGGAACAATTGTGAATATTACAAAATCAGTTAATCCATTCAGAATGTATATTGACACCAGCTGTACATTATGCATGCTTTGCACGAAATACTGCAAATACGATGCCCTGGATACTGCAGATATTAAAAACGGGAAACCTTCTATTACATGTACTCTTTGTGGTGACTGTCTTGCAGGATGTCATCATAATTCCATTAAATATAAATTCTTGGCTCTCGAACCGGCGAAGGCCAGGTTTCTTTACCTTCTCCTTACAATAAGCCTGCATGCCTCCTGCATAGCTCTTGCAAGGATCTGATTACATCAGATATTAAGGTAAATCAATGTTAATTAGGTTAATATCTTTATTAACAATTAATAATTTATTTAGCATCTGCTGAATTATTTAATAATGAGAAGCATAAAAATACGAATAGTCTTGGTTATTAACAAAATTATTCTATATTCGCAGTTATTATAAACATCTTATTAACACCCTGAATATAGCCCTATGCCCTACAGAAGATTACCCAACACTGACACCGCCCGGATAAAGGCAATGAAAAGTGCATTAAAAAAGGGACATGATCTCCCACCTCATAAACTTGCATTTTCATCAAAAATGGTGGTAAGACTTCAGAAGATACTTCCGCAGTTTGAGAATAACATTCTGGAATACAGACATGCATTGACCCTGCAGAATACAAAGAGCAAGGATTATAATGAAACTGTCAGAAAGGCAAGAATATACCTAACCCATTTTATCAGAGTCATGAACATGGCTGTCTTCAGAGGTGACCTGCCTGCAGAAACCAGGACCTATTACGGCATGGCAATAAATGAGTCAACAGTGCCTTCCCTTAACTCTGAAAATGAACTTGTCAGCTGGGGTAAAAGGATTATTGAAGGAGAAGAATTCAGAATCAGGAAAGGTGGAAATCCAATTACAAATCCTACCATAGCTGTAGTTAAGGTAAGGTATGAAAACTTCGTGCAAGCTTTATTCTACCATAACAATCAGGCCAGAAGAAACTTCGAATTCATGGAGAAGAACTCCTCTCTCCGAAAGGAAGCTGATGAGATAATCCTTCAGATCTGGAATGAAGTAGAGAAAACTCACAGCACTCTTCCCGAAGATGAAAGAAAAGTCAAAAATGAAGAGTATGGGCTGGTATATTTCTATCGTAAAAATGAACTTGAAAAACTGAAATCGCCTGTGATCAGCAATCATGTAAGTGATGATTTTCAGGTGACAGGGGCGGTAATTTCTCAGTCATAGACAGTTCCCTGAATCGGTTCATTATTTTCATCAGCACTAAAATCTCAACCATAAAACTTTGACAATAGGCAATATATCTCTTCCTGAATATCCGTTATTTCTCGCGCCGATGGAAGATATTACAGACCCTTCTTTCAGAATGGTCTGCAAGATGAATGGTGCGGATGTAATGTATACAGAATTTATTTCAGCCGACGGACTTATCAGGGAAGGTGAGAAGAGTGTTAAAAAGCTGGATATCTATGATTTTGAAAGGCCTATCGGGATACAGCTGTATGGTCACCTTATTGATGCTATGGTTGAAGCTGCATACCTGGCCGAAGAGGCAGCACCTGAACTGATTGACATAAACTTCGGATGTCCGGTGAGGAAAATAGCCAACAGGGGTGCCGGTGCTGGAATGCTTCGAAACATTCCATTGATGATCGAAATGACAGAAGCAATCGTGAAAGCTGTTAAACTGCCTGTGACTGTCAAAACAAGACTGGGATGGGATGACGATAGCAGGAACATTGTGGAAATTGCCGAACGGTTGCAGGATACAGGTATAAAAGCTCTCACTATTCATGGAAGGACCCGGGCGCAGTTATATAAGGGAGTGGCTGACTGGACTCTGATCGGAGAGGTTAAAAACAATCCCAGGATGAATATTCCGATTATCGGAAATGGAGATATTGACGGGCCGGTAAAAGCGAAGGAAATGTTTAACAGATACGGGGTTGATGGTATAATGATAGGCAGGGCAACAGTGGGGAGACCTTGGATCTTCAGGGATATCAGACACTATCTCAATACTGGCGAAATACTTCCTGAACCTTTAGTCAGCGAAAAGGCTGATCTTGCACTTTTTCACATCGACAAATCGCTCGAATTCAAGGAAGGGAAAAGAGCTATCTATGAAATGCGCAGACATCTGTCAAATTATTTCAAAGGGTTGCCTCACTTTAAGGAGACACGACTTAAGCTTCTTACTGCAATAGAAGTTGACGAGATCAGGATCATCATAAATGAAATAAAACAAAATTGGGGAGATTTCAGAAGTGATGATAAAACTTCCGTTTATGGAATCTGAATATCGGTGCGTGATGGTTTAACACTTGTTATCAGTACTGAAAAACTTTCCCATCTGAATATTCTTTTCAATATAAGAATCAATATTATACCAGATACCACAAGTCCTGCAAGTTCAATCCAGGGATGATAGTTATGCTGCTGATATAATGCCTGAGTCTGAAGGGCTGATGATTCCTGGGTAACCATTATGCACAGAAAAATATTGTTTGCAGCATGGGCTCCAAGTGCTGCCTCTATTCCATCATCAAGAATTGTAATAATACCAAAAATCAGTCCGAAAGTAAGATACTGGGGCATTACTGCAAAAAAACCATATTCCTTTACTTCAGGGTTCAGTGAATGCATCAGGGCAAACAATACTGAAGTGGAAATAAGAGGGAAAAGCCTGTTGGGTACCAGCAGTGTAAATCCCTGCATCAGATATCCTCTGAAAATAACCTCTTCGAAGGCAGCCTGAAACGGAATGAGGGCAATGGCTATGATAGCCAGTACGATTAGTGACAGGGAACTGTTGTTTATTGAAAAGTTCTCTGGATCCACACCCAGATAAATAAAGAGATAAGCAGCCATCAGTATTATCCAGACAGCTCCTGAAATGTAAGCCCTTGACCATCTGAATTTTGTCGCCCCTGTAATTGTCTGAAGAAAAGTTCTTTCATGCATTGGTTTCACCATCAGGAAATATGTTACAAGACCAACGACAAATGCAAAGAGTACAAGGGACAGAATCACATTCTGACTGATTCCCACCGTTGTAAGGAAATTAATATCAGATGAGATCTCAGACAGAGTCTGCTGATTGCCTGAAGATTTGACAAGGCTGACAATTGTCAGAGGCAATGATCCAATGGTGTTTGTAGCTGCAAAAATCAGCAACATCAATACTATATAACGCCAGAAATTATTTTTCCCGTTAAATGATGATTCAAGGTGTTTCATTAATGATTTTTTATCAGAATTCCGTAATGGCTCTTCTGGGGTGATCGATTGAATAATGCAGGCCGACACTTTCATGCCTGTTCTTTGCCATTTTGATTATAATATATCCGACATTGATAATGTTTCTAAGTTCGCATATCTTCTTCGAGATGAGTGATCGTTTGTAAAGGCTTTCTGTCTCCTTATAAATAATTTCAAGTCTCACGAGTGCTCTCTCAAGCCTGAGATCAGATCGAACAATGCCAACATAGTTGCTCATTATACTCTGCACCTCCTTGTAGTTCTGAGTTACCAGGATCATCTCCTCAAGATGGGTAGTTCCCTTGTAATCCCAGTCGGGGATTTTTTCCTCAAATGAAAGCTCCTTTATTCCTGGACCTGCATGTTCCGAAGCATTATGTGCGTATACAACAGCTTCGATAAGTGAATTTGAAGCCAGACGATTTGCCCCGTGCAATCCTGTGAAAGATGATTCTCCCAATGCATAAAGTCTGTTGATTGTACTCTGTCCGTTCATGTCGACCTTGATTCCGCCGCATGAATAATGTACCGCAGGCACAACCGGGATCATGTCTTTTGTGATATCAATGCCTCTCGCCAGGCAGTGTTCATATACATTAGGAAAGTGATCCTTCAGTGCTTCTGCTTCCAGATGGGTACAATCGAGCCATACATGGTCATCTCCCCATATCTTCATTTCATTGTCTATCGCCCGGGCAACAATATCCCTGGGTGCCAATGACTCACGGCTGTCATAAC
>CALMJY010000059.1 GCA_937864815.1 uncultured Bacteroidota bacterium | reverse complement strand
GACAATGAATGACAATGAATGACAATGAATGACAATGAATGACAATGAATGACAATGAATGACAAAGAATGACAATGAATGACAATGAATGACAATGAATGACAATGAATGACAAATAATAAAAACTATGAAAACACGTATTGTTTTGTTAATCGCAACCTTATTTCTGCCGGTAATGTCTTTCGTTTTAAAGGGACAGGCAGATCCGGGTAAAAAACTGAATATCATAATTATCGGAGCACATCCTGATGACCCTGATAAAGATGGGGGATGTGCATATAAATGGACACAGGCCGGACATAATGTTATGATGGTATCTGTTACAAACGGTGATGCAGGCCACCAATCAATTAAGGCAGCCGAACTTGCAAAAATCCGAAGGGAGGAAGCCCGGAAGGCTGGTGAAGTGATTGGTATAAAATACATTACACTTGACAACCATGATGGACAACTGATGCCTACCTATGAAAACAGGTTACAGATTATAAGGGTAATCAGGGAACATAATGCTGATCTGGTAATTTTCCCCAGGCCTTATGATTATCATCCCGATCACAGGTACACAGGCGTTCTGGTTCTTGATGCTGCCTACATGGTAACTGTTCCCACAATTCTACCTGAGGTACCCCATCTCAAAAGAAATCCGATGTTTCTTTTCATGAGCGACGGGTTTATTCATCCCGAACCATTTAATGCAGATGTAGCCATTGATATTGATGACGTAATTGAGAAAAAGATAGATATGTATCACCAGCACACATCACAGATGTATGAATGGCTGCCTTTCAACAGGGGTAATCTCGACCAGGTTCCATCCGGTGAAAAAGAGAGAAGGGCCTGGCTTGGTGAAACAAGGAAAGGGGGATCTGATGCAACGCCATACCGCACCAAACTTATCGAGTTATACGGGATGGAAAAAGGCTCTACTATTAAATATTGCGAAGCTTTTCAGGATTCAGGTTATGGGGTGAAACTGACAAAGGAGAATCTTAAAACCTATTTTCCGTTTCTGAAATAAAAGTTAAGTAACAGCATGGCATGAATTTTGAATTATTTCAGAAAAAAGGTGCCATGAAAAAGCTGTTTATAATGCCCTTAACGGTCTTAACTGCATTATTATTTATTTCTGCAGTTAAGGTTTCAGGTGAGGATAAGCTCAGCCGCAGCGAAAAAAAGACTGCCAGACAAAGAATTGTTAAGGAAGCTGTTGAATCAAGGAGATTTGTAATTGAATTCGACAGGCTCTATATGTACAGGTACGGCAGAATTGACCTGAGTCCCGGAAAAAATTTCATTCTTATCAGTGGTAACAAGGCTGCCATACGTGCAGGTTACATGGGAAGACAGATTGGTTTTATGCCGATTGCAGGAATCCGACTGGCCGGTGAACCAGTTTCTTACCGGATGGAGAAGAACTCATCGAAGGGCACTTACAGGATTGAAATGGACGTCAAAGGAGATGCTGACACCTTTCATATAAGTATTTTAATTGGTGAAAACGGATCATGCAATACTACAATTTCAGCCAACAGGATTGATCAGGTAAGGTATACAGGGACTCTGGTACCAATGGAAAAAGAGGAAAAAGTCCCGGAACCAGATGCCATACGAATCTGACACTTACTGATAATCAACATACTGACTGTTCATCCTTAGTTCGATAAAATCCTCATCCGACTCGCAATATCCATATTCAAAACAATACTGGAATTTTCTCCCGTCGGATGTTTCAATAATATGCGTAAAGAAACTGAAGTTGTAGCCAAGGGCAAACAGGGCATCCTTATGAAACCTGACTTTGCCGTCAGTATAAAGATCTGAAAGGATCCTTCTGTTTCTCCGCAGCAATCCATGAACATTTCTGACGAAATTGTTGGAGTCGCGGTTAAGCCTGTTGTTGTAGTTATTCCGGCACTGGTCGGAACAGAATTTTTTATCGGTACGACCTCTAAGGATGTCGCCGCAATCAAGACATTTCTTTTCCACAGCACGAATGTTTTGATAAAGATATAAAAAAAATATTTTGAAATGAATCACCTATCATACTGATATTGAAAACAAAAAATGTTTTCAAACGAATCGAAATGACTATAAGCGGTTAACAACCGACACTAATTATTTAATAACCGGGACACTCTACCGGGCAGCTGTAAGTTTGCTCAATAATTAATTCATTGTTTAACCAAAAAACAGAAATCATGAGCTCACTAAAGAACAGAGTACAGCTGATCGGACGCCTCGGACAGGATCCGGAAACAAAGACAACCGAAAGCGGAAAGAAAGTAACCCATTTTACACTTGCTACTGACGACGGTTACAAAAACTCAGATGGCCAAAAGGTAAACGAAACCACCTGGCATAACATTGTTGCCTGGAATGGTTTGGCTGACCTTGCTGATAAATATTTGAAGAAAGGCCGTGAGGTTGCCGTAGAAGGAAGGATTGTATATCGTACTTACGAGGATAAGAAAGGGACAACCAGGTATATTACCGAAATTGTCCTGAATGATCTTGCTTTCCTCAATGATGGTAAAGGTAAAAACAAGGAAGTTTCGGAAAAGGCATCCTAAGAAACAGCTAAGGGATACGCTCGCTGCGTTTCCGGTTTGGATGAACAGGGAATCATTTCCCTGTTCATTATTTTTTTCGACTTTTTATCTCCTCAACTGTATTAAGAACAACTGACTGATCGAGAGGCATAACCTCAAGAACATCATACAGAGCATGACATATTTCATCGTATGATGCAGCGATATTTTCATTTTTAAGTATAAGATCTATATACCTGATTGACCTGTCGATAAGTTTGTTGTTACTGGCTTTAACATAAGTCATCACATTTCCTTCATAACGGCCGAGCCTGCCCATTATCAGTGTGGAATGGATATTTAGTATCATCTTCAGAACCAGATGATCACAAATCGGATCGGCAAATGAAGTGTGCAGCATATGTATATGCTTTTCAAGAAGAAATTCAATTCCATCTTTTGTCTTGTCGATCCTGAAAATGTGCTGGATTCCGGGCTTACCCTCTCTTTTCCTGCGTTCCAGAACTTTAGAGCTGAAGTCAAAACCAAGCAACCTTTTCATTGAAGCAATACCATTAATATCAGGCCATTCCAGCGTTCTTGGCTTCCTCCACAGAAGTTTTTCCCAGGCTGTCTCACTATCTTCAGAAGACGGCATATATAGATAACACAATGAAATCTTCGGATCCTTTTCATTAACATTTTCAAATGGGTAAAGACTGAATGTAGGAGAGCGTTCGGTTGTATCAGTTATAATGGTTATGCCAAGAAAAGAATCTGATTCGTAAAGCAGATAATCGCCATTCTTATAAAAACCTGACTCACTTTCAATATACTCGCCAATAAAGCTGATATCGGTTGAATTCCAGTATTCAAGGAGATTTTTTGTGGTGTTTCCGAGTTCTTTTTCTGATCTGTCGTAATAAAACAAGGCAAGACCTGCTGCGGCAAGAAGCACAGTTGAGGACTGCATCCTGGTGCTGCCTGTAATCCCCATGGGTCCAACGGTTAGGTTAATTTTCACAATACCCGGGTTCTCAATCACTTTTTTTGACCGCTCAGCAACTTTACAAAGAATATCATCAGGATTGCAGTACATAAAATATGGTTTCCTTTTAGAAAGCTTTACAGCCTCCTCCACAGCCCCGATAACAATGGGGGTCTCCCCTCCTTCTGTTATACCAACAAGAAGGTCCCCATCCTTAAATCCTGCTTCAACAAGCTGACGGGCTCCGTATTGTGTATAATCCTCAAAGTTTTCTATTGAGCGTATCAGTGCCACATCTCCACCCGACATAAAGCTGAAAACCCTGTTTTCCATTGGTCTATTTCTATAAACCTGGCGCCACAATGTTTCTATTGTTAGTGAAAGACGGCCTGTGGCTCCACAACCGCAGAAGTAAACATCATTACCTGATTTGAAAGTATCCCTTATTGCATCTTTGAGAGTGCTTATTTCATTTACTTTTGAATAAAGAACTTCAAGTGTTTTAGTGTCAAGTTTTTTGAGAGCACTTATTGCCGCATGGAGATCGTTTACAGCAAGGAATGAAAGGTTTTTCGTATCAGGGTGTGAAGATTCTGTAACAAGTGAACCCAGCTTGTATTGCGAAGCGATTGCCAGAAAACTCTCAGCCTTAATATTTGATTCTTTCGTCATTGCAGGTAAAATTTAGAATTAGGATGTCAAATATAACTCTATCTTTTAACATTTTTTATCCAAAATTAATAATGAAAAGAGATTCAGATAAACAATTCTTATACAGAATATTTTACATTTGCGGTTTAAAAAATGAACTTAACCGGGATGCGAGCTATCAGGAATCTGCTTTTTGTTTTTATATCTCTAACAAGTATTATTTTTACTAATGAAATCAGGAGCCAGACTACGTCAGCTGAAAGCAAACCTATAGCTGAAATTTTCACGGACTTTCATGTAAATCTCAATGACACAACAAAAACTACGGGTTTTGGAGTTAACAGGGCATACTTTGGTTATGACTATAAGGCTGATGAACATTTTTCAGCAATGCTGATGGTGAATCTTGGCACTCCGGATGATGTGACAGCCGGTACAGTCCGAAGAAGATATGCATATTTTCGTGAAGCGTCAATAAGCTGGACAAATGAGAAGCTCAGAATGGCATTTGGACTTACAGACACCAGGCTCTTCAGGTTTCAGCAGAGGTTCTGGGGAAAAAGATACTTAGCCAACACCTACCAGTCATTAAACGGATATGGATACGTGGCAGATCTCGGATTTACACTGGATTATAAATTCAATGATCTCATCAGTGGTGATATCACTGTAATGAACGGGGAGGGTTACCTTGAGCTTCAGCTTGATAATGGAGTCAGGAGTTCCCTTGGGCTGACATTAACTCCTAACAGTAAAATCGCTCTGAGAATTTATGGCGATTATGAGAATAAGCCTGAATGTAAGCAGGTTACCGGGATATTTTTTGCAGGATACAGAAATAACTTTTTTAACATTGGTGCAGAAGCCAGCATGAAAACAAACCTTGATGAGATTTCAGGGCACCATGCCTGGGGTATCTCAGCAACCGGGGGAATAAATTTTACAAAAAAGGATGAAATATTCATCAGGTATGACTATTCCACATCTGTTATACCTGAAGGAGAAACAGAACACTGGAACTATCTTAAAGATGGAACCTTTCTCATATGCGGAGTACAGCATTCATTTACTCCCAACATTAAACTTGCACTTGATTACCAGGGCAGAGCTCCCTATGATGAAAATAGACAAAACAGCAACCTGATTTATCTTAACGCATTATTTAAGTTTTAGTTTTATTGCCACCAGGGCACAAAGGCAATAAGGGTCACTATTAACTATTTACCTGATACCTCTCTGCCGGCTTTAAGTGCCTTTAGGTTTATGTTCACAATCTCCTCTCCCTTTTTCCCAAACAGTTTTCTTATCGCATCTTCAAGAGAGTTGTAAGGCATCTGAATAAATGGAGATGCTGCACCCAGTATAACTATATTTCCTGCTTTTGAAGAACCGGCATCTTTTGCTATCGAGTCAGCATCTATTATCAGATGATTCCTTATTTTTTTAATTTCACTTATTATGTCGTCAAGTGGAGGATAATCAGGAATATTTATCATTGGAACTGAATTGGTTACAATCCATCCCTCTTTTGAGAGCCATGGAAGATACCGGAGAGACTCCATGGGTTCCACTGAAATAATCAGATCAGCCTTGCCGAACGGGATAAGGTCAGAAGCAATCGGGGTATCAGACAGCCTGAAGTGTGACTGTACATCACCTCCCCGCTGACTCATCCCATGGACCTCCGACTGCTTCAGATACAGATTATTTGCTACAGCCGCTAATCCAATTGTTGCAGCAATAGATAATATTCCCTGACCACCAACTCCGGAGATAATTATATCGGTTTTCATTTTACTAATCGCATTTTATCTGTTAGATGATTCTGCTCTCTTTTTCTTTGTGGCAGTCTGGATGCATTCACGC
>CALMJY010000058.1 GCA_937864815.1 uncultured Bacteroidota bacterium | reverse complement strand
ATTTTACCGCTTACTGGTCCTCAACAGAATCCGATACATCATCATTGCATTTTATAAGTCTCTCCTACCTTGACGCCAAAGCCTCATCTGGCTCAAAATCGAAGAAGTATGGTTTCAGTATAAGGTGTATAAGAAACTAACGAAAGATAAGCTTAAAAGCCGTTTTAACCCCCAACCCCCCAAGGGGGGCTTTAATCTAAGTAAATCAAGTAGCCTTTGGTAATAAGATGGATTTTAAGTCCCCCCTGGGGGATTTAGGGGTGGATTTATTAAATGTCCTATGGGAAAATCTTAAGGTCTTGTAACTTTTAATTGGTCAACATCGTCTCACTGCAGAATTAACAACAAAATTATTATACCATGAAAAGATTAATATCATCAATTGTTATAGTATCCTTTATAGTTACACCTCTTCTCAGTCAGAATGAGGACAAAATGGATAAGCTTGAAAATCTTGAGAACAAAGAGCAGAAAGAATTTCCGAATGATACGGTAAGTGTTGTAGTCGGCAATGAAATTTTTTCAGTTCAGGAAAGCGGTGACGAAACCCGGATCACGCTTGGAAACAAGGAATACCGTGTTGTTGAAGATAATGAGGGAGTCAGAGTCTATAAACATGATAAAAGGGACGGGGATAAGGAGTTTTACAGCAGGAAGCATGACAGGTTCAGGGGTCATCTCGGAGGTCTTGAATTCGGATTCAACGGCTGGCTCACAGATTACTGGAGCACATCACTTCAACCGGAAGATAATTACTTTGATATCAATACTGCTAAATCGAATGTCTGGAATCTTTACCTGCCCAATATCAACCTGGGATTCACAAGACATTTTGGGATAGCCACTACTCTGGGACTTAACATGAACAATTACCGTTTCGACGGCAATAATAATATTGTAAAAGATGAATACGGAGTGATTGGACCACTTTATCCAGACTCAGGTATTGTCTTCACAAAAAGCAAGCTTCATACATTATATGGAACCGTTCCGGTGGTTCTTGAAGCACAGATTCCGGTTAACGGGAATCACAGCAAGACACTTAACATAAGTGCAGGTGGCATTGGTGCTGTTAAATTCTATTCAAAGAATAAAGTAATATGGGAAGACAGCGGCAAACATAAGGCGAAATCAAAGGATGATTTCAGCCTTAATGTGTTGCGCTGGGGTGCAACAGCCAGGATAGGTTATGAGAATTTCCAGATCTTCGGGACAACCTATTTCACACCAATGTTTGAGCAGGGCAAAGGTCCGGAACTATATCCCTATGAAGTAGGTATGGCTATTACTTTCAACTGATGCGCAGTAATATCTCGCTATAGCTCATATTTAATGCTGGCGCCGATTTGTAATCGGTGCCAGCATATTAAATACTCATACTTAAAACAATACTATTTCTGGGTAAGAAGAATTATTGCAAGTATAACAGCCGCTGCAGCCAGCACTGCAAATGTAATCTTAATCCAGCTGTAAGGTCTTTCTCCCTGTACTTCACCGGTTCTTCCATTGATGAGGAACCGGTAAGTTTTATTATTAAAAGAATATGCACTTATCCAAATAGGCATAAGCAGATGCTTGAATGTAATATCCTTCCAGGTTGTGTTCGTTGAATGAACTCTCTGGTGATCACCTCCTATGTCCCTGCAGATAGCTTCATGAATGGCATTGTTCATTTTTTGCTTGGCATCCTCAAGCCCGTCTTTAAGATCAACCTGGTAACTCTCTGCTTTAAATCCGCTCAGATAGCTGCTGTTAAACGGAACAAGGTTCTGAAGGTCCCATGGTTCAAGTTTTTCCACATAATCTTTGGGAAGCGAATTGCTGGCTACTACCAGAACATCATCAAATACTTTGTCAATATGGCCACTGGCACTGCTCCACCTTGTTTTTGTCACAGTTCGGGTGCGTGTAACCGGCTTCCCGTTTTCAGTAGCAGTATATGTTTCTGTTGTCTGGTAATCATCACCTCTTTCACCTGTATAATCAGTTGCTGTATCTGAGTCGTAGGTCCAGTAGGGGATATACAATCCAGTAAGTT
>CALMJY010000057.1 GCA_937864815.1 uncultured Bacteroidota bacterium | reverse complement strand
GGGTCGGCGGTTCGATCCCGTCAACCCCCACTAATTCAGACCCCGCTGTCGCGGGGTTTTTCTCATATGTACTTCTTGTATATTATTTATTCATCAAAACTTGATAAGTATTATATCGGATTCACTTCTGATATAAATGACAGACTTGCTAAACATAATAGAAAATCAAAAGGATTTTCAAATTCCGGAAGACCTTGGAAACTTGTTTATTCGGAAAGATTCGTCACTAAAAAAGAGGCTATGTCAAGGGAAAAACAAATCAAACGATGGAAGAACAGGCAACGAATTGATGAACTCATTAAAGCTGGTTCTGAGCATCCCGATTCATAAGTCGGGAGGGTCGGCGGTTCGATCCCGCCAACCCCCACAAAACAGAACCCCGCATACGCGGGGTTTCTCGTTTAAGTACATCGTATTTATAAAAGCTAAATGCGGAAATAATAAAGTACACTCCCAATACAATATTTTAAAAACCTCAAACTGCTATTTTTCTTCAGGCTTGTTTTCTCTTATCAACACTGAAGCCAGAATGGATATCGTAAGTATTGAAATAATCACAAGCAATGAGGCAACAATATGTATCTCAATTCCAAAAAACGCCAGTAGCATTTTTGTTCCAACAAAGGTCAGGACAAATGCCAACCCGATCTTCAGGAATCTGAAGAATCCCATAATTCCGGATACTGCAAAATATAGTGACCGGAGTCCCAGAATAGCGAAAATATTCGAAGTGTAAACAATCAGCCTGTCCTGACTGATTGCCAGAATGGCAGGTATACTGTCAACTGCAAATATAAGATCGGATGATTCAATAACCAGGAGAACGAGAAATAAAGGTGTAGCATAAAGCTTGTGGTTCTGCCTGATAAAGAGCCTGTCTCCATGATAATTTTCTGATACCGGCAAAAACTTCCTGAAAAATTTCACAATCGCATTCTTCTCAGGGTCTACTTCTGTATCTTTCGAAAACAACATATGAATACCGGTGTAAACAAGGAAACCTCCAAAAATTATCACTATCCAGTGGAACCTGTTTATCAGGGCAACTCCTGCAAAGATGAATATTGCTCTCATTATTAAAGCGCCCAGAATACCCCAGAACAATACCCTGTGCTGATACTCATCCTTTACGGCAAAATATGAGAATATCAGAATAAAAACAAAAATATTATCAACACTTAGTGAGTATTCAATTACATATCCTGTAAGAAATTCAAGTGCTTTGATTTTGCCAAACTTAAAATAGATCAGCAAGTTAAAAGCCATGGCAAGGGAGATCCAGACCAGACTCCATGTAAGAGCCTCTTTAACAGGCACTTTATGTGATTTCTTATGAAATACACCCAGGTCAAGTGCCAGCATTATAAAAATGAAAATATGAAACCCGATCCAGAACCAGATGCTTATACCCATCCTTTAAAAATTTAGGCCACAAAATTATGAAAATTATCCCTTATTTCTTTATTACTTTGTCAAAATACCATTTCACATAACCATATCATACAAAATGAACAAACCAATAATCGTCAGTCTTACAGCCACATTTGTCTTATTATCAGTAATTTCAGTCAGTGCTCAAAAGAACAGTTCCTCCCAGACTATCACAGCAAAGGATCTTGAAAGCCATGTTTCATTCCTTGCCTCTCCCCTTCTTGAAGGGAGAAAGAACGGTGAGGAAGGTTTAGAAATAGCAGCCCGGTACCTTGCATCTCAGGCTAAACTAACAGGACTCAAGCCTGCAAATGGGAACAGCTTTTATCAGCCATATAATTTAAGCAGGAAAGTAACTGATTTCGAGAAATCTGAAATAAAGATTATTCTTAAAGGTAAAGACACTCTGACAAGTAATGAGACTTTTTATAACCTTGTACCAACTGGTCCTGCCGAATTCACTATAGAGGGTGAAATTGTATTTGCAGGATATGGAATCAAGACTGATAAATACAATTACAATGATTTTGAAAATATTAAAACCGAAGGAAAGATTTTACTGATTATGAACAGGGCTCCTTTGAAGGAAGACGGCAAAACAAGTCACTTTGAAGAACCAGGATGGTTATCAGAAATGAATTTCCAGATTAAATTATCAACACTTATCCTTACAAAACCTAAAGCGATTCTTATAGTTTCAGATCCTAAATCGGGATTCAAGTCATTTGAAGAATCAAATTCGGGTATTATTGGTTATCTTGACTCAGAATTATCGCTCAAAGGCGATAAGGAAAAAACTCCAAATCCTTTTATGGCTTCACTGCCAAAAGTTCTGTTCATTCACAGAAATCTGGCTGATCAGATACTTAGCAGATCGGGCAAAACACTTACAGACCTCCAGAACGAAATTAATAATTCTCTCAAGAGCAGGTCTTTCGAAATCGCTGACACCAAATTATATATTGATACAAAAACTATCAGCAAAGACTTAACGCTTAATAATATCGCTGGATACATAGAAGGTAGTGATCCGGTCCTTAAAAATGAGGTTGTTGTATTTTCAGGACATTACGATCACATAGGAGGCACAGGAGACAAAGTGCATCCGGGCGCAGATGATGACGCCTCAGGCTGCGCTGCCTTACTTGAAATGGCACAGGCATTCGGATCGCTTAGAAAGAAACCCTCCAGATCAATTCTTTTCCTCTGGGTTTCAGGTGAAGAGATCGGCTTATTTGGCTCAGAATCCTATACCAGGGCTCCTCTCTTCCCGCTTGAAAAAACAGTTGCTGACCTCAATATGGATATGATAGGCCGTGTTAAAGGAGTTGCTGATTCAACCGATCAGACACCAATGTCCGGGCCGGATACTGTTTTCGTAATTACTGATAACCAGAGCAAGGAACTTATTGCCATTGCCGACGAAATTGATAAAAAGAGCAGGATCGCCTTTGATTACAGTCTGAGCGGAAGGGGCCATCCATTGCAGTTGTTTTCAAGGAGCGATCATTACAATTTCGTTAAGAAGGATATACCGGTTCTGTTCTTTACAACAGGCCTCCATTCAGATTATCACACCCCGGGTGACGTTATCGAAAAACTCGATTTCGGCAAAATGGAACTGATTACCCGTACTATGTATGAAATAGGTCTGGAGGTGGCAAACAGAAAGACAAGGCCGGTTGTTGATTTCCCTTTCAGCACATGGGGTACAAAAAATAAATAAGCCTATTCGGAGCTTACAGGGAAATGAGTCCTTATTGCATTCCTGTATTTTGAATCAATATCAGGAACACCGTTTCCGTTTGTGTCTTTCATTGACTGAAGATACTCAATCAGTGCAAGCCATTCTTTACCCTCCTGGATACCATCCTTACTACTATCCATGTCGATTACAGCGAAACTCATATCCGCTATCCTGTTTCCGGCGCTATCCTTAGGTGTTACATTTATCAGGCCAAAACTCATCTTTTTTATTATCCCGATGAACTCCAGCATATATGAATTTGCAGTAATTGCAAACAGAGTTTTATTTTTCCTGGAAAAATCAACAGCATGAGATGATCCGTCACCTTTAAATATTTCAACCTTTTTTATCTTTTTAAGTAATCCTCCGTCAGGATTTGTCTCCACCCTGATTCCTGAAAAATAACAGTAGTTGGCAGGTGTCGATTTCCATGCAACATTCAGTATTTCAAGTATGCTTTTCAGTTCTTTTCCTGTAACATACACTCTTGCAAGAGGATAACCAGGGACCTTATCCTTTCCTGATCCCATCGACATCACTCTGAATATATCGGGTGCAGTCTGCGGTCCGGGGAGTATCTTTTCCCTTATAACCCCGGTTGCCACCATACTCACATCGGTACCTGATTCCGAATGTCTGTTTACATATTTATGTATCGCATCGGCAACAAAAGGTCCCAGATTACTGCCCTCAACATCACCCTGTTCATCGCAGACCAGAAGGAAATCAGATTCTGCAATACTTTTTCCATACTCCATCCCCAGCGGTTTAAGTATTTCATTGTCAACGATCCGCTTCTGCTCTTCAATTCTGGAATTTATATCAGTATTGCCGGAAATTCTGTCATCTACCGGAATAAGTCTGCCGTCAGTGATTTTTATACTGCCCTTTTCAAATGACAGTTCAAGTCTGCCAACATTTCTTCCGTAATCTCCACTTTGAACAATTGGAACTCCGTTTATCATAAGAGGCTTATCAAGCTGAGTATGTGTATGGCCGCTTATTATCACATCTATACCTTTTACTTTTTGAGCAAGTTCAACATCTTCTCCTTTCCATCCGCCATCTTTGTCCTTATCAATACCTGAATGAGACAAACAGATTATTACATCACAACCTTCCTTCTTAAGCTCTTTCACCATCTTTTTTGCGGCAGCTATCTGCTTTGAAAATTCAACAGGAGGGGCATATGCAGCATTTTCATCCGCAACTTTTCCCATCAGCGAAAAGAATCCGAATTTAATACCGTCACGCTCAATTACATATTTTCGCAGAATTGAGTTTTTACTAAACAGCTCTTCAAGCGAATCATCCTTAATATCCTTTTTACTGAAAACTGCGTTACTTAACAATATTGCCGGCAATTCACCCTTTTTTGATGAAGAAGTAATGATTTCTGCAAGCTTTTCCGGTCCATAATCAAACTCATGATTCCCTATACAAACCACATCATAACCCATGCGTTTCATAAGTGGCAACTGAAATCCGGTACCTGGTTCCAGATGCTGAAAAAGAGTTCCCATAAGGAAATCACCCGCATCAAGAACCAGTGTGGTACCTGTATTTTGCTTTTTTTCGTTTTCAATAACAGAAGCTATCCTTGCAAATCCTCCGGTAGTTTTGTCGTCATTTACAGTAACTGGAGAATAATAGGATTCGGGACCAAAACCTGTTACTCTGGAATGAATATCATTAGTATACAACAGTACAACTTTTCCTGCAGGCTGAGCTGATAAAGACAATGAAAAATATACCAGTAAAAATATTAGGAAGATTCTATTCATCAGACATTACTATTCACCAGATCAAATTTAAGAAATTTTATATTACTTCAGCCACAACAAAAGTACTGCCCCCTACAAATATAAGATCCTTTTGAGATGCATTTGATCTGGCTGCTGTATATGCCTCTCCTACTGAAGGATAAGACTTCCCCTTTAATCCAAAAATGGAAGCCTCATTCAATAATTTATTTTCATCCATCGCCCTTGGAACTGATGCCCTGGTAAAATAATATTCAGCATCAGCTGGGAATAATGGCAGAACTGATCCAAGATCCTTGTCACTTACGAAACCTATCACAAAATGCCTTTTAACCACATCAACCATCAAAAGCTGTTTTATAACATATTCCAGCCCCTCCCGGTTATGACCCGTGTCACACACAATTAAAGGATCTCTGCCAAGAACCTGCCATCGCCCCATTAATCCGGTATTCTTAACCACATTTCTTATACCGTTAACTATATTCTCATTTGTCAGATTTAGAGTACCGGAAAGGCATTTTAATAACTGAAGCAGAGTTCTGAGATTTGCCGCCTGGTAATCTCCTCCGAGTGGAATTGTTCCTTCTGTTTTCTGTTGATCTGTGTTCGATGTCACAATAAAGTGACGCTCATTTTGACTGAAATCCATTTTATCAAGCATGCATGAATAATTTTCCTCTGAAAAATAAATCTGTGAACCTGATTTTTCTGCAGCAGATGAAAATATTTCACGAATTTCAGAATTTGTTTCACCAATCACAACAGGGACTCCATTCTTAATGACCCCTGCTTTTTCAACAGCTATTTTTGCCAGTGTATCCCCAAGCAGATCCATGTGATCATGCCCGATATTTGTAATAACAGATAAAACCGGGGTAATGATATTTGTGGAATCAAGCCTTCCCCCCAGACCAACCTCTATAACAGCAATGTCAACATTTACCCTTGCAAAATAATCAAGAGCCATGGCAACACTCATTTCAAAAAATGAAGGCTGCAACGATTGAAGAATATCTTTATGAAGTTCAACGAATGATATAACTTCTTTTTCAGGAATTTTTTCACCATTCACCTTAATCCGCTCCCTGAAATCCTTAAGGTGTGGTGAAGTGTACAAACCTGTCCTGAAACCCGACTCCTGCAAAACAGAAGCAGTCAGATGTGAAACAGATCCTTTACCATTCGTTCCTGCTATATGGATCGTTTTATATTTTTCATGGGGATGGCCAAAATATTCATCAAGAGCCAGTGTATTGCCAAGATCATTCTTATATGCTGCTTTCCCTATCCTGTGATATGCCGGTAGTTGCGAATAAAGAAAGTCTAGTGTCTCCTTATACGTCATTCTTTTTTCCACAAAATAACATAGTTTACTAACAGCAAACAATTAATGGTTTAAATATGTTATTTTTACAGGTGGATTAATCTATTATTGTTTTTGTTGTAACACTTTGAATTAGAGGGTATTAAAAATGAAAAAAAAGAACAACAAGAAATTGTTTATTATCGATACTAATGTGTTGCTTCACGACTATAAATGCATTTACAACTTTGAGGAGAATGATGTAATAATTCCCATAGTTGTTCTTGAAGAACTTGACAAGTTCAAAAGGGGAAATGATCTGATAAATTTCCATGCACGTGAATTTACGCGGGAGCTTGACAAACTATCAGGGGATATGCTTTTAACTGCAAATATCCCTCTTGGGGATAATCTCGGCAATCTGCATATCGAAACAGGTAAGGATTTTTCGGAAAAGGTAAGCCAGTCCTTTCCGGAAAGAACTTCAGATCACCGTATTCTTGCAATTGCTGATTATGTCTGTAATGCCAACAAGGATAAAACCGTTGCCCTGATAACTAAGGATATAAATCTCCGGATGAAAGCCAAGTCGCTTGGCATTCTGGCACAGGACTATCAGAATGACAAGGTTGCCAACATTGATGACCTTTATAAGGGTATCAGGATTTTTGAGGCTGTCAGCCATGAGCTCATAAGTAAGCTCTATGAGGTACCTGAAGGAGTGCATTCTGATGAATTCGGTATTGAACAGCCTCTTGCCGGGCACCAGTTTTTCATTATGAAGAACAACGGAGCAAGTGCCCTGGCACATTATAATCCCGTTAACAAAATGCTTAACAGGGTAATCAAGCAGACTACATATGGTATCGATCCGCGTAATGCAGAGCAGACATTTGCCCTTGAAGCATTGTCAAACCCTGATATCCAGCTTGTTTCCCTTACAGGAAAAGCAGGAACCGGAAAAACACTACTGGCTCTTGCTGCGGCACTTTCACAGCATAAGAGATACAAGCAGATATTCCTGGCTCGTCCTATCGTGCCTCTTGCCAACAGGGATCTCGGATTCCTCCCTGGTGATGTAAAGGAAAAGATGGACCCGTATATGCAGCCTCTTTATGATAACCTTACAGTCATTAAGCATAAATTCAGCCACCAGAGTCCTGAGTTCCTGAGAATTAATGATATGATGAAGGAGGAAAAACTCGTGATTACCCCGCTTGCCTATATAAGGGGAAGAAGTCTTTCAAGCATCTTCTTCATTGTGGATGAAGCTCAGAACCTTACTCCGCATGAGATAAAGACCATTATAACACGAGCGGGGGAAGGAACCAAAATGGTCTTTACAGGTGACATTGAACAGATTGATTCACCTTACCTTGATACAGCATCAAACGGATTAAGCTACCTTTCCGACAAAATGAAGGATCAGGATATTTTTGCACATGTTAACCTTGTAAAGGGTGAACGCAGTTTTCTTGCCGAACTGGCAAGTAAACTATTATAAAACGGCACAGGGTGCAGGACACAGGGCTCAGGGGAAAAATTATTAAAGTCAGAGAAGGTGGTTCCCCTCCAGGGAGGGGCCAGGGGTGGGTTAAACGTCAGTAAATATTATAAATATACAATTATGAGAAAACGAACAGTAAAATTAATTGCATTCGCTACTGTTATTTTATTAACAGCAACTCTCTCCTTGCAGGCACAATCAAAAGGCAAAAAAGAGAAGGAAAAGAAAAATACCAAAAGTGAGACAATTCAGCTTTTCAACGGTAAAGATCTTTCGAACTGGACCTTCTACCTGAAAGATCAGACTGTCGATCCTTCCACGGTTTTTACGGTAAAAGATGATGTTATAAATATAAGCGGGAATCCTTTCGGATACATGCGAACCAAAGAAAAGTATTCTGATTATAAACTCCATGTGGAATGGCGCTGGCCTGTTGAGGCTACCAACAGCGGGGTGTTTGTACATGGTCAGGAACCTGATGCCATATGGCTTAAATGTATTGAATGTCAGCTGATGGCAGGTAATGCCGGAGATTTTGTTTGTATGAATGGTGCAGATATTGCAGAGCGTTCTGATAAAACCAAAGCTGTTGTAAAAAAGAATGCAGAATCAACCGAAAAGCCTGTAGGTGAATGGAATACAATGGAGGTAACCTGTAAGGGAAATATTATTGAAGTTATTGTAAATGGCGTCCTTATGAACAAGGGCACCAATTGCAATATTACAAATGGATCAATATGCCTCCAGAGCGAAGGAAAGGATATTCAGTTCAGAAATGTTTACATCACAAAACTAAAGAAATAAAGTATCTGACCTTGGTGCCAACTGGTGCCTTGGCGCCTTGGTGGCAAAAAAAATGAAAACTGTTAAAAAGAAAATCGCATTCCACACACTGGGGTGCAAACTGAATTTCGCTGAGACCTCAACAATGTCAAGATCATTCCCACCGGAGATCTTTGAGAGGGTACCTGCAAATACCAAGGCTGATATATATATTATTAATACCTGTTCTGTAACGGATGCAGCAGACAAAAAATGCAGACAGGTCATAAAAAAATTTATCAACCTTTCACCTGGAGCTTTCATAGCTGTAGTGGGATGCTATGCACAACTTAAGCCTCAGGAGATATCATCAATTCCGGGTGTGGACCTGGTACTCGGAATGAATGAGAAGTTCGACATCGCCTCTTACCTTGAAAATACTCAGAAGAAAGCAGTTGCAGAAATCCATTCATGCAATATTTCTGAGACGGATAGTTTCAATCCTTCTTTCTCAATGGGCGACAGAACCAGGTCATTCCTGAAAGTCCAGGATGGCTGCGATTACGGATGCTCTTATTGTACAATCCCGCTGGCTCGCGGTGTCAGCAGGAATCCGGGAATTAATGAAATAATCCTGGAAGCCGGAAAAATAGCTGAAACAGGAGTGAAGGAGATCGTCCTTACCGGCGTTAATATCGGCGATTTTGGAAAATCCACAGGCGATACATTTGAGTCACTACTGAGAGAACTTATTACAATTGAGGGCATTGAACGTTACAGAATATCTTCAATAGAACCTAATCTTCTTACAGATGAAATAATTGTCCTGACTGCGGAAAATAAAAAGATCCTCCCGCACTTTCACATCCCATTGCAGAGCGGGTCTGACAAAATTCTGGGTCTGATGAGAAGAAGATACAAACGGAATCTTTTCGCATCGCGTGTTGCCAGGATAAGGGAAATAATCCCTCTTGCAGGAATAGGTGCTGATGTAATAATCGGATTTCCGGGTGAAACAGAGGAAGATTTCAAGGATACCTTCACCTTCCTGAGTGATTTACCCCTCTCCTATCTTCATGTTTTCACATTTTCTGAAAGACCTGATACTGTTGCTGCATCTCTTCCGGGCAAGGTATCACATGCTGAGAAAGAGAGAAGAAGCAGAATCCTGTCAGAACTGTCTTCAGAAAAACAGGAAGATTTTAAGAGAAAAAATATTGGTACGATAACTGATGTTCTCTTTGAAAGAACAAGAACCGACGGATACGCTACCGGTTTCTCTTCCAATTATATAAGGGTTCAATATCCCTGGAATGCCAGACTAGCCGGTACGGTAAGAAAAGTTAAATTAAAGGCTATATCAGAATCGGGAAGGATGTCATCGGAATTAACAGACTGAATAATGATTGATCTGAAAAAAATTTGTAAGGAAGTTGAGAAGGCTTCAGCAGAAACAGCTGTGTTTATTTTAAAAGAGGCTGCAGTATTTGATATCAGCCATACTGAAAAAAAAGGGCTGAATGATTTTGTCAGTTATGTCGACAAAGGCTCTGAGAAAATGCTCGTTGACAAATTGTCAACTATATTGCCGGAGGCAGGTTTCAGGACAGAGGAAGGCACCTCTTCAAAATCCGGTGAAAAATACTGCTGGGTCATCGATCCTCTTGACGGTACAACAAATTTCCTTCATGGCTTAAAGCTGTTTGCGATCAGCATCGGTTTGATGGAGGACAATGAGCCTGTTGCGGGCGTTATCCATGTGGTGGGAGGTAATGAAGTATATACTGCCTGGAAGGGAGGCGGAGCATGGCTTAACGGAAAAAGAATTCATGTTTCAGATGCAAAATCCCTGTCCGAAAGTCTCATTGCCACCGGTCTGCCTTACAATGACTTCGGCAGACTTGAAAACTACATGAAACTGCTCTCGTGGCTCTGCATGAATACCCAGGGAATAAGGAGAATGGGATCGGCAGCAATAGATATAGCTTATGTTGCCTGCGGCAGGTTCGAGGTATTCTATGAATACGGGCTACATCCCTGGGACATCTGTGCAGGTATAATAATTCTGAGAGAAGCCGGAGGACGGATAAGTGATTTTTCAGGAAGAGAAAGAAACCTTAACGGGGAGGAAATTGTTGCAGCTAACGGCAATGTTTACCCGGAAATTTTGGAAATTGTAAGTAAATTTATGATTCAAAAATAAAATATAAATGGGAGCAATAGGTTATTACCTTTTCTTTGCTGTCAACTGGACAATCACACTGCTTCCTTTGCGGGTTCTATATATCTTCTCTGATTTTCTTTTTGCATTGCTCTATTATTTCCCCGGATACAGGAAAAAAGTCGTAAGAAAAAATCTTAAAAACGCCTTCCCTGAGAAATCAGATGAAGAAATCTGCAAAATCGAAAAAGGTTTCTACCATCACCTTGCCGATCTTTTTGTTGAGATCCTTAAACTGAGGAATTTGCCAAATGATGAACAGCTAATAAGGTATACAGTCAGCAATACTCAAATATTTGACAAATTCAGATCTGAAAAACGCGATGTAATCGGAGTGCTTGGACATTACAATAACTGGGAATGGCCAACGCTTTTGGGTCAGCATGTCAATTACCTTACTATAGTTATTTATAAACCTCTGAAAAACAAATATTTTAACAGGTTTATGAATGAACAGAGATCAAAGGACGGCTTGAAACTCGCCCCTACCTCAATGATTATCAAAGATATTATCAATTACAGGAACCATAAAATTAACACCTTTAGTGTTTTTATTGCAGATCAGACACCCCCCGGGCTTGAAACAGATCACTGGACAACTTTCCTGAACCAGGATACCCCATTCTTCAAGGGAGCGGGGAAAATAGCCGCAAAATACGATATGCCAGTAGTCTTTATGAATGTTCAAAAGATAAAACGCGGACATTATAACATGGATTTTGAAGTTCTTTTTGAACATACTTCAGGGATTGAAGAGAAAGATATTATCGAAACTTATGTAAGAAAGTTGGAGGATCAGATTAAAGAAAATCCTGAATTCTGGCTCTGGAGCCACAGGCGGTGGAAACACAAAAGACCTCAGCCAGATGCTTAAGACCGCTATTGTAATATTGAACTGGAACGGAATTGACTTCCTGAAGAAATTCCTTCCTGTGGTAATCAGATACTCATCTGACACTGAAACAGGTATTTATGTAGCTGATAACGGATCTACTGATGGTTCGGTTGAATATCTGACTGCAAATCATACCGGTATAAAAGTAATTGAACTCGGAGCAAATCATGGCTTTGCCGGCGGTTATAACCTGGCTTTTGAAAAAATCGACGCCACATATTATCTTCTGCTTAACTCTGATATTGAGGTTACTGAAGGATGGCTCAGTCCCCTAGTACAATATATGGATTCCAATCCTGATGTTGCCTCCTGCCAGCCAAAAATAAAATCCTTTTCAAATCGTGATTTTTTTGAACATGCTGGTGCAGCCGGCTGCTTCATTGATAAATATGGATATCCTTTCTGCAGGGGCAGGATTTTTTATCACATCGAAAGGGACTCGGGTCAGTATGATACCCGGACAGATGTATTCTGGTCAAGCGGGGCATGTATGATTGTCAGGTCTGAGGCCTGGAAAAAAGCAGGAGGATTTGATCCTGCATTCTTTGCTCATATGGAAGAAATAGATCTGTGCTGGAGATTCAGCAAGCTGGGTTACAGGATCTGTTATATTCCCGAATCTGTAATTTATCATGTGGGCGGAGGATCATTACCCTATACCTCTCCCTATAAAACATATCTTAACTTCAGGAACAGCCTGTTCCTCCTCTATAAGAACCTTCCCGAAGATCATCTTGGTAAAATAATGTTTATCAGAAAGCTTCTTGACGGTGTGGCAGCTATTATGTTTCTGTTTAAGGGTGACGGAAAAAACTTTATTTCAGTGTTAAAGGCACACATGGATTATTACAGGAATAAAACCACACTCCGCCTGAAAAGAAAAGAAGTATCGGATCTCGAATTGATCAGTGCTCCCGGAAAAGTATTGAACAAAAGCATTGTTTATGAGTTCTATATCAGAGGCCGGAAGACTTTCGACCTGATTAAATGGAACAATAACAAATAATGAGACGATATCAAATGGCGGTTTTTTTTATAGTTGTACTAACAATTTACACTCTCCTAAATCTATATCTTTTTTTTAAAGGATATAATGCCCTGCCTGTTCTTCAGGCTAACAAGCTCCTCTACACACTGACATTTTTTTTAATTTCTGTAATATTTATTGTAGCCAAAATAATTGAAGCAAGGCATTCTTCACTGATTACGGATGTCCTTAACATAATAGGAGGATTCTGGCTTGCATTTATGCTTTACGGATTTATTTTCTTTCTGTTGTCAGACATTATACTTCTACTATTCAGAATTATTGGCATACTCGGAAGTGATACGATTCCTCTCTTCAGAAAATGGTCATTCCTGATTACTTCATCAATTTCGGTTTTGCTGATTACAGGTGGTTTTATAAATGCTGTGATACCTGTTGTCAGAGAGTATAATACTACAATTGATAAGCCTGCAGGGGAGTTTAAAAACCTCAGGATTGCTGCTGTATCAGATATTCATCTTGGCAGCGTCATCAGAAAAAGAAGCATTATTAAACTCTCTTCTATGATGAAGGATCTTAATCCTGATGTTGTCCTTCTTCTGGGTGATATTATTGATGGGGAAATTGGCCCTGTCCTGAGAGGTGACCTGCTTCAGTATTTTACATGTCCAAGGTGCAGGGAAGGGATATATGCAATTGCCGGGAATCACGAGTATATTGGCGGGGGCAGTAAAACAATTCCCTATATTGAAAGCAAGGGAATACGTGTACTGAAAGATGAAATTATTACACTGGATGGTGGAATTCAATTGATTGGCAGGATTGACAGGGATGCTTTAAGATTTTACGGTAAAGGACGTAAATCAATCGGAGAGCTTATAAGTCAGGCAGATACAACAAAACCAATGATCCTGCTGGATCATCAGCCATTTCATCTCGAAGAATCGGTAAGGAATGGAATCGATCTGCAGCTTTCAGGTCATACACATAACGGACAGATGTGGCCTCTGAATTATATAACACGTATGATCTACGATGTAAGCTATGGATATGTAAAAAGAGGTAACACAAATATTATTGTATCCTCCGGCTACGGATTATGGGGCCCAAGAGTCCGTTCAGGCAGCAGATCGGAGGTCCTTCTGATCAATATAACCTTTAACGGGAAAAATCAGTAAGCAGCCAAATATACTAAAGCAGGGGATAGATTTTTTCAAGTCCGATACCACGTGATCCTTTAATTAGTACTGTGAAATCTTTAACAGGTTTCTTGTTAAGATGATCAATAAGTTTTTCAGTATCGGAGAATGACTTGTATCCATACTTATCTGACAGGCCTGAAAAGACCGGACCAACTAAGTAGACCAATTCCGGTTTCACAGATTCAAGTTCCTGAAGGACCTTTAAATGTTCAGCTTCGGTTTTATCTCCGAGTTCAAGCATATCACCCAGTATTATCAGCTTATGTTCCGAAACCATTCCGGCAAATGATTGAATTGCTGTAATCATGCTTGACGGATTGGCATTGTATGAATCGCAGATAAGAGTATTAGTTGCTTTTTTAAGAACCTGGGACCTGTTATTTTCCGGCTGATAGTCCTCAATGGCTTTAACAATATCTTCCATAGGGATATCAAAGAAAAGACCGGTAGCGATCGCAGCTTTTATATTTTCATGGTTATATGCTCCAAAAAGATTTGTATTAATCTCATACGATTTGTGCTGGTAAGTAGCCTTTAGCTTAAGGAACAGATCAGAAATGATAATTTCCAGCACCAATTCAATGCCTGTTGGATCGCTGAAAGGAACTGCACGGTTGACAACTTTGAAGATCTTTTCAGTCAGAATAGGATTCTGTTCATTATATAGAGCTACCCCGTTTACCTTCCTAAGATGTTCGTATAACTCTGTTTTTGCTTTCACAACCCCTTCAAATGATCCAAATCCCTCAATATGAGCAGTTCCTATATTTGTAATTATACCAAAGTCAGGTCTGGCGATCAGACAAAGTGACCTTATCTCACCTATATGACTGGCTCCCATTTCAATAACCATCATTTCGACGTCATCGGGAGCCGAAAGTATTGTCAGAGGCACTCCTATATGATTATTAAGATTTCCCCTGGTATAATGTATTTTTTTCTTTTTTGAAAGGATGGCTGCTATCAGTTCCTTAGTTGTTGTTTTACCATTGGTTCCTGTTATTGCAAGTACAGGGATATTAAGTATTTTCCGGTGATGTGCAGCCAGCGCCTGTAACTCAAAGAGGCAATCGTCAACCAGTAATGTGCTGTCTGTTTCATAAAGAGGGTCATCAATAATAGCCCATGAAGCACCTTTACCCAAAGCTTCCTCGGTATAAATGTTACCGTTGTACTTTTCACCCCAGAGAGCAAAAAATATTTCACCGGGCTTAATTGTCCGTGAATCGGTATTTATTCCTTTTGATTTTCTGTATAGTTCGTAGATCTGTTCTGTCTTCATATTTGGCATGGACTAAAAAAGGGGCTGAAGAAGCCCCTTTAATATATAGGAATCAATACTTACATACCTGCCGGGCTTCCAACCCTGATCATTGCACACCTGAAACCAATATCATCGCGGGAAGCATCCTGATCAAGGAATCTTCTGGTGGAAGGATTAAGCCAATAAGCCCTGTCTTTCCATGAACCACCTTTATAAACTCTTGCATTATCATTGATCAGTGTAACGTAGTCGGATTGACCTCCTCCGGAACCTGCATCCTGGGAATACATCCTCAATGAACCCTTTTTGCCATCTTCCGTATTCCAGTCGGCACCACCCGGTATTGCAGACTGAAGGTCTCCATCCTTATAATTTCTGTAGTCACCTTTCTGGTAGTTATATCTGTTAGCCACATCAACATCCTTTACTGTATCAACATAAAGACGACCAAGCTTATCTTTTCCGACAATATTTCCATTGGCATCTCTGCGAAGGTCAGTATAAACATTACCTCTGAAGGGGTTGAATCCGTCCATGTCATCATATGTAAGGGGACGGTAAACATCCATCACCCACTCATTAACGTTCCCTGCCATACAGTAAAGACCATAATCGTTTGGCCAGTATGACTTCACATCAACTGTAATTGATCCGTTATCATTAAGGTTCCCGGCAACACCCATCAAGTCACCCCTGCCACGGACAAAGTTTGCCATCATCTCACCACGGTTCTTCTGGTCGGCATTTCTTACATTGTGGCCATCCCAGGGATATAATCTTCTTTCGTATATTCTCTCCTCAAAAGTTGTCCCTCTCAGTGCATAGGCTGCAAATTCCCACTCGGCTTCTGTAGGCAGTCTGTAACTCGGAAGAAGCAGTCCATCCTCGAAATTGGTCCTTCTTTCGGTTTGTTCAGGGTTCAGACTTTCACGAAGCTGGTTTACAACACCTTCGTACATACCTGCAAGATATGCCTCAGTATTGAAGTTTTTCTCATTCAGCTGATTAGGATCGGGACTGAGTTCACCCTCATCTATAAGAAGCTGTTCATTCACCCTGTCAGTTCTCCAGAGGCAGAAATCATTTGCCTTAACCCAGCTTACACCTACAACAGGATAATTATTATATGATGGGTGCCTGAAATAATACTGTACGTAAGGATCATTAAATCCCATCGGGCTTCTCCATACCAGTGTATCAGGAAGCGACCGTCTGAATACCTCCGGATAATCCTTATAAACTCTGCGGAGCCAGAAAAGGTACTCACGGTAGTCGATATTTTTTATTTCTGTTTCATCCATGTAGAATGAAGATACAGTAACTGTCCTTGGCTTGTTGTTCCAGTCATAAAGGACATCCTGTTCAATCTGCCCCATAGTAAAACGGCCTCCTTCAATAAGAACAAGTCCGGGACCCGTTCTTTGTTCAGCGCCCAGGGCAACTTCAAATCCGCCATTATCCGGATTATTGTACTCCCAGCCTGTTGTTGATGAAACGTTCGGATCTCCGCCTCCGTCTTTCTTCAGAAAACAGGATGTCAGAAGTACTACAGAAAATAGATAAACAAGTAAAATTCTGATTTTAAACATAACTCCTTAGGTTTTATGGCTCTAATAGATTATTCAAATATAATAAATTTTAAGAATTTCTATATTTCAAACACCAAATATAACTACAATTTAGGAAAATTTATTGTTTTAGTACTTTTTCTTTTATCAACATCATATAAACTGAATGCTAGTCCAGTCTGATGAAGAAGCGACATTGGCATCAGTGAATTACCGGAAATAATATTGAACCGGTAGGTATAATTGAAAGTAACAAATCCGGCTCTAACGGAAAATCCTGTCTGAAGATTTATATTCCCTGAATTATCTCCCATTCCAATTGCATTAATTGCAATGTTCTCAGTTTCAACAGACAATCCTCCACCTCCGATAAGGAATTTTTCCTGGTAACTCAAATATGTTACAGGTCTTGCATACAGTTTGTCAGTCTTTCCAAACGGGAAATCGCCACAAAGATGTACAAATAGTTTTCTGTGTATTATTTCCTTATCGGTACCTCCTGAAGATAAATCCGGCTCAGCCAGATGAAGTACTGCAAGCCCTCCTGACAGCCAGTCCTTAACAAAGGTAAATCCGGTTCCCATATCAAAAACTGTTTTCCCTGATGGTTTCAGGGCCTCGGAAGAAGGATAAACAACTCCCGAAAGCGGATCGATCATATCAGGAAGTACAGAATTACTGAAGTTATAGCCCTGATGATAAAAAGAAAAACTGAGGCCGGCATTAAAAAAGAGATCCTCTCCGGCCTGAAGAAAATATGAATATGAAAAGCCTCCTCTTATATTATTAACTGATCCGCCAAGATAATCCTCAGCAAGGTAAAATGAGGCTCCTCCATGTAATTTCTGAAAATAGGAATCAAAAGACAGATAGACTGAATGAAGGTTATACCCGTTTCCCGGATAAAAATTAAGATATGACAGCCTGAGATTTCCGCTTCCTTCACTTCCTGACAGGGCAGGATTATTCATTAGCACCATCTGGTAACCGGGACCGGGGTCAGTCTCCTGTCCATTCACCGACAGACTGGCAACAAACCCTGAAAATATAATGATCCAGCGAATTCCTGGCATCTGTTTATTAAAATACATATACAAACATAACAAACTAAACAATAACCTCTCCTTCTTCAAATTTCAGGTTTATATTTTAAAATGATGGTAATAAGACTGCAATAAGAACGGTTTGTTCACGTTATTATTTCCTGCATCCAAAACAAAAAAGGAGAGGACCAGTTATCCAGAGAGTATATTTATATCTTTTATCTTTGCCGGAAGTTATGATGAGGCTTTCAAAAATAATTATTATCCTTCTTCCGGTACTCTGTTCTGATCTGATTGCTCAGACAAGGGTTTCCTCGTCTGTGCTTTCAAAAGGAACCTGGTTTAAAATTGCAGTTGTCCGGGATGGTATTTACAGGATAGATTTTTCAAAGCTTAAACAGCTTGGAATCAGCAATCCGTCAAAACCCCGGCTTTATTCCAATAACTGGGGACAACTTTCATATTATAATAATTCACCCTCTCCTGATGACCTTGAGGAATTGGCCATATTTATTTCAGGTAGTGACTCAGTTCTGAATGAAGGTGAATACCTCCTTTTTTACGGAAAGGCAACCCATAGGTGGATTTACAATAAAAGTGACAGAAAATACAGTTTTCTCAGACATAACTATTCAGATACATCATATTACTTTCTCACAACTGATGAAGTAACCGGAAAAAGAATTGAGACCATCAAGACCAGTGCTGTGGCCAATAATGTTTCCGAAGCTTCAGATGCACTCTTTGTACACGAAATTGAAGGCGAAAACCTTAAGAAATCAGGCAGGGAGTGGTTTCAGCCTGTTTCAGTGCTTAGCGGCCTTACAATCAATCCCGGTTTTAATGATCTCATAAATGGTGAAAAAATAAAATACAATATCAGGGTAGCTGCACGGGCTGCAATAACAACCATTTTCAGACTCAATGAGGGATCTGTTACTGCGAAGAATATTTCTGTACCACCTGTTAACCTTTATAACTACACAGGTACTTATGCCAATATTGTTGAGTACAGAGATTCTCTTATTCCTTCTTCAGCTTCTCCGGTTTTTGAGCTGAAATATATTAATAACGGGACATCATCGGAAAATGCCGGATGGCTCGATTACATAACCCTGCATGGCAGGAAGACCAACAGCTATAAAGGATCATATACACAGTTCAGTGATTACAGGTCAGTTGCATCAGGACGTGTAACAGAATTCCGGATTAATGCAGGAAATAATGAACCTGTAATCTGGGATATAACCGATCAGTATAACATTAAACAGGTCAGCTATGTTAAGGCAGGTGATGTAATTACCTTTACTGACAGTACAACTATCCTGAAAACTTATGCAGCATTTACACAAGGGAACTTTCTTAATCCTGTTATAAGGACTACGACTGTTCCTGTCCAGAATCTGCACGGATCACAGCCTGCCGGCATGATAATAGTATCCCATCCTCTGTTCCTCAAATATGCAATGCAGCTGGCAGATATCCATCGTGCAAATGACAACCTTGAATCACTGATAGTTACACCTGAACAGATCTATAATGAATTCTCTGGAGGAGTGCCCGATATTGCTGCAATTAGGAACTTCGTGAGGTTCAAGTATATCTTCCAGGGAAATACAAAGACCCCGCTTAAATATTTATTGCTTTTCGGTGATGGATCATTCGAAAATAAAACACCACCCCCTAAAAATCCCAATTTTATACCCACATATCAGTCTCAGAATTCGAATGTTGTAGTTTCCACTTTTACCTCTGACGATTTTTACGGCCTGCTTGAGGATAATGAAGGCGAAGCAGAGGGAACAGAGGATATCGGGATAGGCCGCCTGCCTGTTAATGACACTCTTCAGGCCGGTATTGTTTTATCAAAAATCAGGACATATCTTGATCCGGTAAATAACGGAGACTGGAAGAATATTATATGCCTGACTGCCGATGATGAAGATGGAAACACACATCTGTCAGATGCCGAATCACTTGCCAGAATAATTCAGGATAGTGTACCTGTTTTCAACCTGGAGAAAATATACCTCGATTCTTATCGTCAGACCACCACTGTCAGCGGCCAGACATATCCAAATGTAAACCAGGCCATTAATGACCGGATAAATAATGGTTGCCTTATTTTTAATTACACAGGACATGGTAGTGAAAATGGCCTTGCCCATGAAGGAATACTTAAAACGGGCGATATCACATCCTGGAAGAATACCGGGAAACTACCTCTGTTTATTACAGCAACCTGTGAATTCAGCCGGTTTGATGACATTGAAATTAATAATCTGACCGGGGAATTAATTCAAAAAACTTCGGCAGGTGAGCTGGCACTTACCGGTATTACAACAGGGGCCATTGCGCTGATGTCAACAACACGTGTTGTCTACTCTGCACCCAATGCATTTCTCAACAGGAACATTTTCAATTTTGCATTCGACAGGGATTCATCAGGATCTGCTTTGGCATTTGGTGACATAATCCGTCTCGCTAAAAATAATTCAGGCAGTGGTCCGAATAAAAGAAACTTCACCCTTCTGGGTGATCCTGCCCTGAAGCTTTCCTATCCATGGCATGGAAATGTAGTAACTGATTCAATAAACAGCGTACCTGTCACTGATGATATAGATAGTCTGAAAGCTTTGTCAGTCATCACTGTATCAGGGCATATTGAAAACTATTCGGGTCAGCTGGTTGACTCTTTTAACGGAATCGTTTCGCCACTTGTATTTGATAAGGAAAGCATGATCAAGACACTTGCCAATGATGGAGGATCGAGCGTTGAATTTCCTGTGAGGCATAATATTCTTTTCAGCGGCAATACACTTGCAAAGAACGGAAGGTTTAGCTTCACCTTCATTGTACCAAGAGACATAGATTATTCAACAGGTTACGGAAAAGTCAGCTATTATGCAACGGATAAATTACAGGATATGAACGGGGAATTCAGCAGGGTGATTGTCGGAGGTTTTTCACAGGCCGGGATTACCGACAATACAGGTCCTGAAATCAGTCTTTTCATGAATGATACTCTTTTCCGGAACGGAGGCATGACAAACAGTACCCCTAAATTACTTGCCATAATTGAGGATCCGGGAGGTATTAACACAACCGGTTCAGGCATTGGACATGATATCATAGCATACCTTGACAATGACCGGAACAACTCATTTGTCCTTAACAGCTATTTTGAAAATGATTTCGATAATTACCGGAAAGGCAGTCTTTTATATGATCTTCCGGGTCTTTCTGAAGGAAAACATACACTGACACTTAAAGCCTGGGATAATTTTAATAATTCATCAACCGGCACAATAGATTTTTTTGTTGAAAATGACGGTAAATTCGTTATAAGTAATCTGATCAATTATCCAAACCCGTTTTTCAATGAGACCAGGATTCAGGCAGAACATAACAGACCGGATAAGGAACTCACTATAAATATTAATATTTATAACCTCAGCGGCAAAATGATTAAGGTAATCAGGACCACCGTCATTACATCAGGATTTACTCTTCCACCGGTGATCTGGGATGGTCGTGATAATGGAGGGAGCCGGGTTGGCAGAGGGCTTTATCCTTACAGAATAACAATTGTCACACCAGAAGGTGAAACTGTAAGTTCTTCAGGAAGAATGATCATTTTATAGGCACAACACAATAAGAGCGGAAAATATTTGTTTTATATTTGCAAAGTTTTTGAAATGAATGAAATGAAGAAATGCGGGGTAATATTGTTTTGGATTGTCCTGATGTTCACGGGCAGTTTAAAACTATATGGGCAGGATAGTTCAGGGGAGTTGAATGCCATTCAGACTGTGGTTCCTTTTCTGACCATTGCACCTGATTCCAGAGCTGGAGGTATAGGAGATGCAGGAGTGGCAATGTCGCCCGATGTTTTCAGCATGCACTGGAATCCTGCAAAATTCGCCTTTATCGATGGAAAAGGGGGGATTGGACTCGCTTATTCTCCATGGCTCAGAACACTTGTCCCCGATATCAATATAGCCCTCCTTTCAGGATATACAAGGATTGACAAAAAACAGGTTGTCAGCTCAAGCCTGCTTTATTCATCTCTGGGAGATGTACCGTTTACTGATGAATTTGGAAACCTTGAACGTACTTTTACTCCAAATGAGTTCGCATTTGATCTTGGCTATTCAAGATTATTCGCTGAAAATTTTGCCGGAGGAATTGCCTTCAGGTTTATTTATTCCAATCTTACCGGCGGATCTTATTCAGGAGGGGTGGCTACAAAACCAGGCATTTCATTTGCTGCCGATATCTCAGGATATTATAATAAAGATATATCTGTAGGTGATAAAAAAGGAGTTGTTGCTGCCGGAATTAATTTCTCCAACATAGGTAGTAAAATGAGCTATTCCGATTCACAGACATCTGATTTTATTCCTATGAATATGAGGATAGGAAGCTCATTTACTGTTGATCTGGACAGTTATAACAAGATTACCGTATCACTCGACCTTAATAAGCTTCTTGTTCCCACGCCTCCGATTTACAGCACATCAAATCCCGACAGCATAATAGCCGGAAAAGATCCGAATGTCTCTGTGCCAGTTGCAATTTTCCAGTCGTTCTACGATGCTCCCGGAGGATTTAAGGAGGAAATGCATGAGATAATGTATGCAACAGGAGTTGAGTACTGGTACAATAACCTTTTCGCTGTAAGGGGCGGTTATTTTCATGAGCATGAAACAAAAGGAAACCGTAAATATTTTACTGCAGGTGCAGGTCTGAGATTAAGTGCTTTCACTCTTGATTTCTCATACCTGATGCCTATGGTACAAAATCATCCGCTTGCGAGAACACTCAGATTTTCTCTCGCTTTTGACATTAATGCCCTGCGCAACGCCAGCAAAACAAAAGGATGAATATAAGAATCGGTCAGGGGATTGATTTTCACAGACTTGAAACCGGCCTTAAACTATGGCTGGGAGGTGTTGATATTCCTTCTGAAAAAGGATGTGTGGCTCATTCCGATGGCGATGTACTCATCCATGCAATCTGCGATGCTCTTCTCGGAGCTGCCGGATTACGTGATATAGGTTATTACTTCCCCGACAGCAGCAGCGAATTCAAAGGCATCGACAGTAAAATAATTCTTGAAAGGACTTTTGACCTTATCCGTGAAAAAGGTTTTAAGATCGTTAACCTCGATTGTACAATCTGCCTTGAAAAACCCAAAATAACATCATATGTTCCGGAAATGAGAATGACACTTTCATCAATTCTCTCCACAAAACCTGACAATGTAACTATTAAGGCAACTACAACCGAAAAAATGGGTTTTCCCGGTCGCGAGGAAGGAATTATCGGAATGGCAGTAGTTCTGCTTTCAAAGGACTGACCTGCAAAACTTCATTCAAATAAACCATCAATTATTTTATCGTCCGCAATGTTCGGAAGCGTGACTTTTAATCCTGGTGTTCTATCCATTTCACGCTTAATTGCAAAAATTGCATTCGCGTTTCTTGCCCAGCTCCTTCTTGCGATCCCGTTATTTACATCCCAGTGAAGCATCCTTTTCAGACGCCTTGAGGATTCCTCTGAACCGTCAAGAACCATTCCGAATCCTCCGTTTATTACTTCCCCCCATCCAACGCCTCCACCGTTATGAAGTGATATCCAGGTTGCACCACGGAATCCGTCTCCTATTACATTCTGGACAGACATGTCGGCAGTAAAACTGGAACCGTCATAAATATTTGATGTCTCCCTGAATGGGGAATCAGTACCTGAAACGTCATGATGATCCCTTCCGATAACAACCGGTCCTGATATCCTGCCTTCCGAGACTGCTTTATTGAAGGCATCAGCTATTGCTATCCTCCCTTCAGAATCGGCATACAATATTCTGGCCTGTGACCCCACAACAAGCTTATTTTTTGCGGCTTCCCTGATCCAGTGAATATTATCTGAAAGCTGCTTCTTTATTGCGGCAGGAGCTTTTTTTGATATGCCCTCAAGTACTTCTGCTGCAATAATATCTGTTACCTGAAGATCAGCAGGATCATTTGAACAGCATACCCACCTGAAAGGTCCGAAACCGTAATCAAAACAGAGAGGGCCCATAATATCCTGGACGTATGAAGGATACCTGAACGCTCCATTTTTATCCTTTACATCCGCTCCTGCACGTGAAGCCTCAAGGAGGAATGCATTTCCATAATCAAAGAAATATGTCCCTGATGCGGTATGCCTGTTAATTGCAGCAACCTGTCTTACAAGTGATTTCCTGACAGCCTCCCTGAACCTGTCAGGCTCCTCAGTCATCATCTTTGAAGACTCCTCAAAGCTGTACCCTGCAGGGTAATAACCTCCCGACCATGGATTGTGCAGTGAAGTCTGATCTGAACCTATATCAACCTTTATATTTTCATCTGCAAACTTTTCCCACACATCAACAATATTCCCGGCATAAGCTATCGATATTATGCCTCCTGAAGACTTAACTTCCCTGACTCTTTTACACAGTGTATCAATATCATGACAAACTTCATCAACCCATCCCTGCGAATATCTTGTTTCAATGGCTTTCCGATTCACTTCGGCTATAACTGACACCATTCCCGCAATCGCTGCTGCTTTTGGCTGAGCTCCCGACATTCCTCCAAGACCTGAGGAAAGAAATAGCTTTCCGCGGTAATTCCCTCCTATTGTCATTCGTGCAGCATTGAGAATTGTAATTGTTGTTCCGTGCACTATCCCCTGGGGACCGATATACATATATGATCCTGCCGTCATCTGGCCATATTGTGAAACGCCGAGAGCATTGAATTTTTCCCAATGATCCTGCGTGGAATAGTTGGGTATTACCATTCCGTTTGTTACAACAAGCCGGGGAGCATCCCTGTGCGAAGGAAAAAGGCCCATCGGGTGTCCTGAATAAACAACAAGAGTCTGTTCATCCGTCATCTCCGAAAGATATTTCATTGTTAACCTGTACTGTGCCCAGTTCTGAAACACAGCACCGTTACCACCATAGGTTATTAGCTCGTGAGGATGCTGGGCTACTGAATTATCGAGATTGTTGGAGATCATCAGCATTATTGCAGCCGCGTTTTTTGAAACATATGGAAACTCATCGATATTCCTCGCCCTGATCTCATAATCAGGTCTGAATCTATACATATAGATCCGGCCAAAATCTTCCAGTTCCCGGGCAAATTCAACTGCAAGTTTTTTATGAAATCTTTCAGGAAAATATCTCAAAGCATTTTTGAGGGCAAGTTTCTTCTCCTCAATGCTGAGTATCTGTTTGCGTTTTGGTGCATGATTTATACCTGCATCATAGGATTTAGCTGCCGGCAGTTCTTCAGGTATACCTTCGGATACAAGTTTTTTAAAATCTGCTGTCATATAATTCTATCCTGTAATGATTGTAAAATTAATAAAAAAGAGGCTGCTTCAATAATCCGGTTTCACCCCCATAGCAGTCAACCTAAGACTTTTTTTAGTTGAAGTTGAGTGGCAGCAAAAGTTTCCCCCCGTTTTGAAGCTAATCTTTCATTACATCTGCAAATAAGTTAAATCCTGAATGGAGAAGGAGATCCTTCGCTTCGCATCGGGATGACAGGTAATTAGCTTAGAAACAGAGGGAAAGAAGCGGCGAGCCGCAAAGATACCATTCTATATTTATCCTGAATACTGCTGCGGCTCGCCGCTTCTTTCCCTCACATTTTACCCCAAAAGAACCTGTCATCCCGATCCCGCTTCAGCGGAGAGGGATCTCCTTCTAATATTGAGAACATATATAAAAAATATTTGTATAAAGATTAGCTCCAAAAGGAGTGTCTTTTCCGGACTCTTTTTCTTTGGTTACTTTTTTGGAGGAGCAAAAGTAAGTGACAATAAACCAAAAAAGAAAGGGTGCCTTTTTTGAGACACCCCCAAGTGGATTTTGATTCAGGGAATTAAAGATGTCCCTCTTTTATTATCTCGTCATCAACAAGGATTCTTCCGCAATATTCGCACACAATAATCTTCTTTCTCGATTTGATATCGAGCTGACGCTGTGGGGGTATCTGATTGAAGCAGCCTCCGCAGGCATCTCTCTGAACCGGAACCACTGCAAGACCATTTCTTGCATTTAATCGTATCCTTTTATAAGCGGTAAGTAGTCTCTCTTCAATAATCAATTCAACCTTTTCTGACTTTTTATAAAGCCCTTCCTCTTCCTTCTGAGTATCGGAAATAATCTCATCAAGTTCTGACTTCTTATTTTCAAGGTCAGTTTTACGGTCAGAGAGAAGTGTTTCGGATTCAGCAATAACAAGATTTTTCTCTTCTACCTGTGCATTAAACTCCCTTATCTTCTTATTGAAAAGCTCAATTTCAAGATTCTGATACTCAATTTCTTTTGACAGTGAATCATATTCACGGTTATTCCTTACATTCTTCTGCTGTTCATCATATTTTTTAATCAGAGCTTCAGCAGCAGCGATCTCATTATGCTTATTGGTCACCGACTTTTCCAGGTTAACTACCTCATCTTTCAGGTTGCCAAGCCTTGTCTCAAGTCCGGCAATTTCATCCTCCAGGTCCTGAACCTCCAGTGGTAACTCACCCCTTAATGTTTTTATTTTATCTATCTCTGAATCGACCAGCTGAAGACTGTATAACGCTCTCAGCCTGTCTTCCACTGAAATTTCTGAATCGTGTGATTTCACTTTTTCCATTTTACAAATAGTTTATCGGATTCGTATCTGTTTTTGAAAACCGGACTGCAAATTTAGGGAATTTTTTGATAATTAGGTCGAATATTATTTCAGCAGAGAATTTTTCACTCTCATAATGACCTGCATCCACAAGCAGTATCTTACTTTCAGCGTCAAAATAATTATGGTATTTTATATCACCGGTAACATAAGCATCGACACCGGAAGAGATTGCATCTCTCAAAAGTGATGCACCCGCACCACCGCAGACAGCAATATTTTTAACAGGATTCCCTGTTAATTTTGAATATCTTACTCCTCCTGAGCCAAAGGTATCTCTGACCTTTTCCAGAAAATCATTTTCACTTATAGCTTCAGCCAGTTCACCAGTACAACCCAGCCCGAAATCAACATTATCATTCTCAAGGTTATAAATATCATACGCAACTTCTTCGTACGGATGGGAATTAAGAAGGGCTCTAATCACCTTTTCCCTTAAATGCGATAAAAAGACTGTTTCAAATCTAATCTCCCTTTCAACATGAAGTTTCCCTTTCTCTCCCACGAACGGATTGGTGGCTTCATTTCCCCTGAAAGTGCCTGATCCCATTGTCACAAATCCGCAACTGTCATAATTACCTATTACTCCTGCACCTGCTTCAAAGACTGCATTCCTCACCGAATCAAGATGATCCTCAGGTATATAGGTAACCAGTTTTAACAGTCTGCCCTTAAGGGGAGAAAGCGCTTTAATATTCTGAAGACCTAACTTTTCTGCCATTTTCCTGCTTACTCCTCCATTGAAAATATCAAGGTTGGTATGAGCGGAATAGATGGCAACTTCTCTTTTTAATGCCTTTACAATTATCTTTTCAACTGTACTCTTTCCGGTTAGTCTTTTTATTCCTGAAAAAATAAGAGGATGGTGGGTGATAATCAGATTACATCCGGAAGCAATAGCCTCATCCAGAACTTTTTCTGTCATGTCAAGGGCTAGCAAAACTGATTTTACCTCCATGCCGGGATCACCAACCTGCAGCCCCGAGTTGTCATAATCTTCCTGGAATGATAATGGGATTGATGAATCGAGGAAATCAGTTAATTCAATTAGTTTCATTTTCAGGGAAACAATGAGAGCTAAATATTATCTCTTATATCAAGTAAGATAGCTTTTATCTTTTGCAGAGACTGGTTAATCTCAAATTTATTATCTGTTTCATCCCACTTTCCTTCAAGTTTCTTCCGAGCACCTTCCAGTGTCATACCCTCTTCCTTGACAAGGTGATGGATTATCTTAAGGTTTCTGACATCAGCCTGGGTGAAAAGTCTGTTGCCCTTTTTGTTCTTCATTGGTTTAAGGATATCAAACTCATTCTCCCAGAACCTGATGGTTGATACAGGTACATTAAGCATCCCGGCAACTTCCCCGATGGCATAATAGAGCTTTTCTACTTTTGGTTCCTTGTAAGGCATAAAATGTGTTTAGAGTTATCAATAAATCCTAGTCAAATGACTGACCGGTCTTGGAGGCAATCTCTATCATCCTCTCATATTCTGCAGGTGACAGGTCTTCAAAGTAATAATTAACCGGATCAACATTTCTTCCGTTCAGCTTAATTTCATAATGAAGATGATTGGCAACAGAAGTACCGGTATTTCCCACATAACCAATCACATCACCTCTGTGAACTTTTTGTCCTCTTCTCACATTGAAATTGCTCAGATGAGCATAAACACTTGAATATCCGAAACCGTGATCAATAATAATATGCTTTCCCAGTCCTCTCTGGGAAGACTGTAATTCAGTCACAACTCCATCGCCGGTTGAATATACATCGGTTCCGGCCGGTGCGGTGAAGTCCATTCCGCTGTGGAATTTTGTGATCTTATAAATCGGATGGATTCTCAATCCAAAACCAGATGCAGTTCTTGTAAGGTCATCATTTGAAATAGGCAGTATTGCCGGAACAGACTTGAGCATTTCCTCTTTGCGTTGTGCCAGAAGGATTAACTCGTCAAACGATTTTGACTGCATATATACCCTTTTCCTGATTTTATCGAGACGGCTTGTTGCTTCAATTACAAGATCAGAGTTCGAGTAACCTTCCAGGTTTGTATATCTGTTTACGCCTCCCACACCACCATCGCGTAATGTTCCGGGTAAAGGTTCAGCTTCAAAGATCGTTCTGTAAAGATTATCATCAGTCTTCTGAAGGTCCTCAAGAACTTTTTCAACATTAGCCATCTCCCTGTTGATCAGGTCATACTGGATCTGAAGCTGCTGTATCTCCCTCTCAAGAGCTTTTTCCTTCGGGGAATCAAAGAATGCTGCAAAGATTACCCAGTACACAAAAGCTATTAGAACAGATCCGGTAAAATAAGCGAGAAACCTGAGCAAAATATCCCTGATGCCAAGTCGTACCTTGTCAAAACTGAGTGATTCCGGATTGAATTTATACTTTGAGCGCGGCATAATCCCGCAAATATAATCATTTCTGAATATATAATAAAATCATGGAATGTACCAGGGGAAAGGGAATTATAAGTTCAGATGCTATCTGAATATGGTCTTTGAAGCCAGAACCTGTATCATTTCATTATACTCGTCAACGGTCATATCATTGTTGAAGAAATTTATGGGATTCTTATGCTCCCCGAACTGGTCGATCTGATAATGTAAATGAGGACCGGATGATGTCCCGGTATTACCGCTGTATCCTAAAAGGTCACCCCTCCTTATACTGAGGCCTTTTGAAACATTAATCCTGGACAGATGTCCGTAAGTTGTACGAAGGCCATAACCATGGTCAATAACTACATAATTCCCGAATCCCATTGAGTTCCATCCTGATTCAATTACTGTTCCGTTACCGGTTGCATATACTTCTGTTCCGTAGGGCACTTCAAAATCCTGACCATAATGCATCCTTGGAGTTCCCAGAACCGGATGCACTTCCCTGAACCTGAAACCGTCGCCAAGGCGGTACTTTACATCAACCGGACTGATCATAGGCTGATGGTCCATTTCCATTTTCCATTCTCCGGCTCTTTCATCAATAGCATTGAATGACTCTTTCTGGACTTTTGCCATATTTGATATCATGTCAATCCTGGAACGGTAGGAAACAAGCATATCAGAATTAATGAAACCGGTAAGATCACTATACCGGTTTACGCCTCCGTATCCGGCCTTCCTGAATGACTCAGGGATAGTATCCATATCTAGAACCGGCCTGTACCTGATATCATCAGAGAGTCTGAAACTGTTCAGCATCGACATCGAATTATCAAGCTGCCGTCCAACAAGTGCATACTGCAGCTTCATATTCTCAACCTGCTGTGCCAGTAACTTTTCTTTAGGTGACCCAAATACACTTCTGAATAAATAAACATATACAAGAGTCATAAGTACTGAAAGGACAAACCACATAAAAGCCCTGAGCAGTTTCATCCTGAAAGGCAGCTGTATCTGCTTGTACTGCAGATCAGAAAGATCGAGTATATATTTCCTGTTCCTGAACAAATGCAATCCCTTTTTCAAAATTTACCAGGGTAATCGACAAATCTAAGCCAAATAAATTAATTTTACAAGCCAAAAATAAGGCATTAATCTGAAAGAATGATAAATAACATGAAATCACAGGACCTGCGCCAGGAATTTTTTGAGTTCTTCAGGTCCAAAGGTCACACCATAGTTCCATCTGCACCAATGGTTGTTAAAAACGATCCTACACTGATGTTCACCAATGCAGGTATGAACCAGTTCAAGGATATATTTCTGGGGCATCAGCTTGATTATCAGAAAAGAGTAGCAAATTCACAGAAATGCCTGAGAGTATCAGGCAAACATAATGATCTTGAGGAAGTAGGACACGATACCTATCACCATACAATGTTCGAAATGCTGGGCAACTGGTCTTTCGGCGACTACTTCAAAAAGGAGGCTATCGAATGGGCCTGGGAACTTCTTGTAAAAAGGTTAGGAATTCCTGAAGACAGGCTGTATGCCACCATATTTGAAGGCAGCAGGGATGAAAATGTCTCACGTGATGATGAAGCATACGGTTACTGGACGAAATGCTTCAGTAAACCTGAAGGGAGGATTCTCGAAGGCTCAAAAAAGGATAATTTCTGGGAAATGGGTGAGACTGGCCCCTGCGGACCCTGTTCAGAGATACATGTTGACATCAGGGATGATGATGAGAGAAAGAAAATTCCGGGCAGGGATTTGGTTAATAAAGGACATCCTCATGTAATAGAGGTATGGAATCTGGTATTCATTCAGTATAACCGTAAGACTGACGGTTCGCTGGAACAGTTACCTTCAAAGCACGTTGATACAGGGATGGGGTTTGAGAGGTTATGTATGATCATTCAGGGGAAAAAGTCCAATTATGAAACAGATATATTTCAATCAATTATAAAGGAGATCTCAGCCATCACAGGTAAACCATATGGTAAAAATGAGAAATGGGATATAGGACTGAGAGTGATAGCAGATCACCTGAGGGCTGTGGCATTCTCAATAGCTGACGGACAGATACCTTCAAACAATAAAGCCGGCTATGTAATCAGAAGAATACTCCGCAGGGCTGTAAGGTATGGTTACAATAATCTTGAAACAGAAGAACCTTTTATTCACAGGCTTGTTCCGGTCCTCGCAGCTTCAATGGGAAAACAATATCCCGAACTTGAATCAGGGAAGGAACACATTTCGAAAATAATTTTTGAAGAGGAGACAGCTTTTTTGAAAACACTGGGAAAGGGTCTGAAAATGATCGACAGGATAATTGCAGACCTCCGGAAGGAAAAAAAGAATACAATGCCCGGTAAGGCTGCATTCGAACTTTATGACACATTTGGTTTTCCTGTTGACCTTACACAACTGATACTGAGGGAAAACGGTCTCGATCTCGACACAAAGGGATTTGAGGCAGAAATGAATGTTCAGAAGGAACGCTCGAGAGAAGATGCTGCTGTTGAAACTGATGACTGGACCATCATTAATGATGCTGAAGGAACAATCTTCACAGGATATGATAAAACTGAGGACCAGGTGAAGATAACAAAATACCGTAAAGTGAAGGTAAGGGGAAAAGATACAATCCAGCTGGTATTTGATAAAACTCCGTTTTACGGTGAGTCAGGTGGCCAGGCAGGAGATTCCGGGATACTTAAGTCGGAGAAAGAAAAAATAGTGATATCTGATACGGTAAAAGAAAATAATCTTATAATTCATATTGCCAAAACACTGCCCGCCGACACCTCAGCAGTATTCAATGCTAGTGTTGATGTCCTCAGGCGACAGATGACAGCCAATAACCACTCTGCAACCCATTTGCTTCACCAGGCTTTAAGAACAGTTCTTGGAACCCATGTTGAGCAGAAGGGGTCACTGGTTACAGCTGACCGTCTCCGTTTTGACTTCAGTCACTTCAGCAAACCATCAGGGGAAGAGCTTCAAAAGGTTGAGGATATGGTCAACAGTCTTATACGGGAAAATAACGTCCGTGTTGTTTCAGATGGAATCCCTATGGAAGAGGCAAAAGCTAAAGGGGCAATGGCTCTTTTCGGTGAAAAGTATGGTGATCGTGTAAGGGTTGTTGAATTCGGAAAATCGGTTGAGCTGTGCGGAGGAACACATGTTGAATCAACAGGTAAAATAGGGCTTTTCAAAATAGTGGCAGAAGGTGCCATCGCCGCCGGAATAAGGAGGATTGAGGCCGTAACTGCCGGTAAGGCAATTGAATACGTAAATGAAAAACTGGCTGTTCTTGAAGATATCTCTGCACTTCTAAAGAGCACCGGGAATGTAAAGGATAGTGTTGAAAAGCTGATTGCTGATAACTCCTCCCTTAGAAAAACTATTGAGAGGTTCGAGGCACAATCTGCCGACATGATTATTAAAGACCTTACATCCAAAGCGATGAAGGTAAGAAATATCACTTTTGTTTCAGGTAACCTCGATGCTGAATCACCGGAAATGCTTAAAAACATTGCCTTCCAGATGCGAAAAACTTCAGAAAACACTGTCCTTGTAATAGGATCAGCTTCCGGAGGAAAAGCTAACCTGGTCGTCATGGTAAGTGATAATCTGGTTAAAGATCAAAACATTACAGCAACCAACCTGATCAAGGAGATTGCAGGCGAAATTAATGGGGGAGGAGGTGGTCAGCCTTTCCTGGCAACTGCCGGAGGGAAAAACCCTGCAGGAATTTCCAAAGCTATAGAGAAAGCATTATTGATATTGCAGAAACTTTAGAACTGGAAACTACTTTGCGAACGACAAGGTAAATTTTGTAATTTTGAGGCTTTCATAAAATATGAGAAGATCTCTTCAGGCAATTGCTGCAATAATCATTTCAGGTTTTTTCCTGCCACTTGGCTCCTGTCTTGAACTTTCGTGTATTGACGAAACTGAAGCATTTGTAAAGGCGGGTTTTTACAGCTACTCGACAAAAAATCAAGCAGTTCCTGAAAGTCTGACTCTTTATGGTCTTAATATGGATTCTGCCATCTACAATAAAGTAAAACTTACACCACCAGCCCTTTTTCCTCTCAATGATTCCTCTGTAGTTTCAAGCTTTGTTATTATGATTAACGGAATATCCGATACAATTAAATTCCAGTACTGGAGCTATCCTCACCTGATTTCAAAAGAGTGCGGATACTCAATGTTTCATACCGTTGATACAATATTTTTTACCAGGCATGCTATCGATTCAATTGCAAAAAGGAATTATAATATTACAACATCAAATGTCGAGAATATCAGTATATTTTATTAGCATAATGCTGGTATTCTCCAGTCTTACCGGTAAAGTTTCCGCCCAGGATACTATACAGTTTCCGCTTAAATTCAGGCTAGGATTTGAACTAGCCGGTACAGCCAAATATTTTTATGAAAAGGACAGGGTAAATCTTGAAGGCTATTTCAGTCTTGACCTGACTGAAAAATTATCAGCCATTTTTATTGCCGGACGCTCAGATTACAGCTATCCCAGATACAGGGATACATCATTCCTTATGTATGATTACCGGACAAAAGGATTCTATTTTAAGACAGGTTTCGACATAAACCTGTTAAAGCCTGACAAATCGCAAGGTAAATATGCTGTTGGAATAGGATTCAGATACGGTATATGCCATTTTAACTATGAAATACCCACTATAACACGGGAAAACTACTGGGGCAGATCAGTAACATCTGTCCCTTTAACAGATGAATGGGCTCATTATTTTGAAGTTACACCGGGAGTGAGGGCTGAAGTTTTGAAAAATCTGAGCATGGGATGGACTGTCAGTTTCAGGAAAATGATAGATCCCGGAACTGGCAGACATCTGAAACCTGTATATCTGCCGGGGTATGGAAACGGATCAAAATCATTCAGTCCCGGATTCAACTATTTCATAATCTGGAGTATCCCGTTTAAAAATAAACGTGTTATTATTCTCCCCGAACCTGAAGAAGAAGAGGATGAAACAGGTACCGGACAGAATC
>CALMJY010000056.1 GCA_937864815.1 uncultured Bacteroidota bacterium | reverse complement strand
GGTAAGGCAAGCTGGACTCTCCTTGATGATGTGATCAGTAAGATCGATTCAGCCCGTTCGGCCGGATTGCATATTACAGCCGATATGTACAACTATATAGCAAGCTCGACCGGTTTTGACATTGTGATGCCGGCATGGGTCCAGGAGGGTGGTTTCGATAAGTGGAGGAGAAGACTTATGGATCCGGTTATAAGAAGAAGAATTGCTCCTGAGATTAAAAAATCACTTATGGAAAGAACCGGTTCGGCCGAAAAGGTTATGGTGATAGGCTTCAATACCGACTCCCTCAAATACCTGACAGGGAAAACGCTTGCAGAGGTGGCTTCCATGCGGCGAAAATCACCTGAAGAGACAATAATGGATCTTGTAATAGACGATAACAGCAGGATAGGTGTTGTCTATTTCTCTATGTTGGAGGAGAATGTGAAAAGACAGATCACATTGCCCTGGATGGCATTCTGTTCTGACGGTGGATCCTATTCCGCGGAGGGTGTATTTCTGAAGTTCAGCACTCATCCCAGGGCTTACGGAAACTTTGCACGGCTGCTTGGCAAGTATGTAAGGGATGAAAAGGTCATCTCCCTTGAGGAGGCTGTCCATAAGCTGTCGGAGTTTCCGGCCACTAACCTGAAGCTCGACAGGCGCGGATCACTTAAGACGGGCTATTTTGCTGATATTGTTGTCTTTGATCAGAATATTATCCGTGATAACGCAACATTTGAAAATCCTCATCAGTATGCTATAGGGATGGAGCATGTTTTTGTGAACGGTGTACCTGTAATAAAAGACGGAGAACATACTGGTGCAAAACCCGGACGTGTTGTAAGGGGACCGGGATATAAAAAGAAGTTATAAAGTAGAAAGTTGTAAAGTAGAAAGTAAGTGAAGCCTCATTTTTTTAAAAACACAGGGGAATTCAGGAAGTGGCTTGAAAAGAACCATACAACTGAAAAAGAGCTTATTGTCGGATACCATAGAGTAGATACCGGAAAACCATCAATGACCTGGTCGGAGTCTGTAGACCAGGCACTATGTTTTGGCTGGATTGATGGTATACGGAGGAAGATTGACGATGAGAGATTCTGTATCCGGTTTACACCAAGGAGACCGGGAAGTAATTGGAGTAAGTTGAATATCAGCAAAGTAGAAGAACTTAAAAAACAAGGTCTGATGACCAGGGCAGGCTTGGATCTGTATGAAAACAGGAAGGATACTTCGGTTGAACGGTATTCATACGAAAATCAGCCTGCTGAATTTCCTCCTGACATGGAAAAGCTCTTCAGAAATAATAAATCAGCCTGGGATTTTTTTGAAAAGCAGCCACCTTCATACAGGAAAGTAAGGATTTACTGGGTAATTTCCGCAAAGCACGACGACACAAAGCTTAACCGGTTAAACAAACTGATTTCATCCAGTGAAAAGGGGGAAAGATTGTTTTAGACGGTACGGCGGTGCGGCGGTATGGAGGTTCAACGGTTCAACGGTTCAATTGTGAAGTATCCCAGAACTTTGTGTTCTCATCATTCCACCAATTGTTACAGATTAATATTTTTATTATATTTGAAATAACAACGCTCGCTGCGTTATTTTCAATTGTTGTTAGTTCTAAATGATTAATTATGAAAAATTCAATTCTCTCTATCGTTTTTGCTACAGTATGGATCAGTATCTCTGAATTTGCCAGAAATCAGATACTCTTTAAATCTTACTGGATTGATCATTACAGTTCTATGGGACTGGTATTTCCGGCTGAACCTGTGAACGGAGCAATATGGGGTTTATGGTCACTGATGTTTGCAGTAGCGACATTCATCATATCCAGAAGATTCAATCTCACAGAAACAACACTGCTTTCATGGTTTGTTGGATTCGTGCTGATGTGGGTGGTCATCGGCAATATGGGAGTCATGCCTTTTAAGCTTCTGTATTTTGCCGTTCCGCTAAGTCTTCTTGAAGCTTTTGTTGCAGCATACATTATTAAAAAGCTAACAGAGAAAGTTAATTAGATCTGTAAAAATTGTTTGATTGTTCGATTGTTCGATTGTTGGTTACTTTATTAATTTCGAACACCCAAACCCATCGCACCATCGAACCGTCGCTCCGTCGTACCGTCGCACCATCTAAACCAGATCGCATGCTTCCGGCGGCATCCAGTGAGCATCCCTGCCTTCCCATTTCACATTGCAACCTATAGGATTGGTCATTGGAACGGATATCGGTTTTCCTGAAGTAAGCTCTTCAAGAGCCCTGTCGAGATCATTGACTGTCATCCGCGATGTATCACGCGGACTATCGACTCCACGTCCGGTATAGACCAGTTTTCTCTTTTCATCAAATAAATAGAAGTGTGGTGTTCTGAGCGCTCCATATGCCTTTGCAACAGACTGATCCTTGTCATAAAGGTAAATCCATGGGAATTTATGTTTTTCCATCCTTTTCACCATATTATCGAAGCTGTCTTCCTCATATGTCCTTTCACTGTTTGAGTTTATCCCGACAAATGCAACACCTTTCTTCATGAATTTCTCTGCTGTTGCACGTGTGACTTCATCTGATCCGATGACATAGGGACAGTGATTGCATGTAAAAAATATTACCAGGTACCTGTTCGTTTCAAAGTCATTAAGCTTATAACGCTTGCCGTCTGTTGCAGGCAGGTTGAAATCAATTGCTTTGCTGCCGGTTTTAAGTGTAAATGACATGGCGGGGAAATTTGATTATTTCAAAGGTAATAACAAAAAATGGATCGGAATGTTTAAACCGACGGCTCAAGGCACACGACGTCAGACTCCGGACTCTAGATTCAAAGTGCATGGTGCAGGGCGCAAGACCAAGGGTTGTAAAGATGTTTTGTCGTGCATCGTATGCCGTGTGTCGTTTGTCGAGCGCCGTGCGGCGTTAATCAATTATTTCCTAAATTTGATCCTTATTCAAAAAAACTGAAAATGAAAAAAACATTTCTGACACTTTTATCACTAATTCTGATAAATATATTTGCTTCAGCTCAAAAGGAAGGTCTTGCATCAATAAGGAAGGAGGATCTTAAAAGCCACATGGAATTCTTTGCATCCGATGAGCTTCAGGGAAGGGAAGCGGGGAGTGATGCCAATGAGATTGCTGCTCTGTATTTAAAGACTAATATAATGAGGATGGGACTTAAGCCTGATGCAGGTGGTTATTTCCAGGGTTTTCCTCTCACAATGGTAAAGAGTTCTGTAAAAGAATCTTACCTGAAGGTGTCAGATAATAGTGGAAATCTGCTCATTTCAACAGATTCCATTTTGCAGATTATACCTCCCAAAGGCACTCTGGAGGCTGAAGGGAACCTGGTATATGCCGGTTTCGGGTATGCAGACAGCACTTCAGGTTACAACGATCTGACAGGAATAGATGTTAAAGACAAGATAGTTCTGGTGATGACAAGAACTCCCGATATGGCAAAGAATAATCTTACAGGGGATATGCTCGGATTCCAGGTGGAAATGGAAAAGATAGGGAGGCTGATGCAGCAGGGGGCAAAGGCTTTTATTTTTGTTTTTGATCCGGGAAATACAATTAGGGATCCGTATAACTCCATTTTTTATGATTACAGCAGAAGCGGTCAGGTAGTTGCCCGAAATGGTGACTTCCAGGGATTTCCATTCATTTTCGATTTTGTCAGGTCATCACTTGCTGACAGGCTTCTTGCTCCAACCGGTAAAACTATAAAGCAGTATTACGATCAGATTCTATCAACAGGAAAGCCGGCATCTGCCGATGTACCCGGTATAAAGGTCTCACTCAGGTCTGACGTGGAGAAGAGAGAGTTTGAAATTAAGAATGTAATAGGTATTGTGGAGGGAATTGATCCTGTCCTGAAAAAAGAATGTATCGTTTATTCGGCGCATTTTGATCATGTTGGTAAAAATGCAAGGGGTGAAGTTTATAACGGAGCTGATGATAATGCATCAGGATCAGTTGGTCTGCTGGAGCTGGCCAGTGCTTTCATCAACCTGAAAAAGAAACCCTTACGGTCAGTTGTATTTGTCTGGGCTAATGGTGAGGAAAAAGGACTACTGGGATCGGGACATTATGTAAATAATCCATCTATACCTCTTGAAAAGACCGTGCTTAATATTAATCTCGACATGATCGGACGGACATGGACACC
>CALMJY010000055.1 GCA_937864815.1 uncultured Bacteroidota bacterium | reverse complement strand
CTTGCCAAAAACCTGGGCTGCAAGGCTATCTTTATAAATTCAGAAGCTTCAGATGAAGCAGTATTGTCAACCACTGACTGGAATGAAATATATGGTTTCCTTAAAAAAATTCCCCGTACAGCCGATGTAAAAAGGAAAACATCAGAAACCACTATTGAGGTGAAAGTAAACCTTGATGGCAGCGGGAAAAGTAAAATCTCCACGGGATTGGGATTTTTCGATCATATGCTGGAACAGATTTCAAGACACGGAAACATTGACCTGGCAATAACAGCAAAAGGTGACCTTCATATTGATGAACACCACACTGTTGAGGACGTGGCAATTACTCTTGGCGAAGCCATCCTGAAGGCTCTGGGAGGAAAGAAAGGTATCGAGCGTTATAGCTTTATCCTTCCGATGGATGACTGCCTGGCTCAGGTGGCTCTCGATTTCGGAGGCAGACCATGGCTTATATGGGATGTTGAATTCAAAAGGGAAAAGATAGGTGAAGTTCCTGCAGAGATGTTCTTTCACTTCTTCAAGTCTTTTTCTGAAAGTGCAAGATGCAACCTTAATATTAAGGCCGGAGGGGAAAATGAACATCACAAAATCGAAGCTGTCTTCAAGGCATTTTCAAAAGCCTTAAAAACAGCTGTTAAACAGACAGATAACTTTAATCTGCCTTCAACAAAAGGAGCCTTATGATTGCAATTGTCGAATATAATGCCGGTAATATAATGTCGGTCAGGAATGCAGTTAACCGGCTCGGTTACGAGTGTATGATTACTGGTAACAGAACTGATCTTCTGGCAGCAGATAAAGTTATATTTCCGGGGGTAGGTGAAGCAGGTTCTGCAATGAAATACCTTAAAGAAAAAGGGCTTGATGAAACATTAAGGTCTCTCAATAAGCCCATTCTCGGTATATGTCTTGGACTGCAACTTCTATGCCGTTACAATGAAGAATCCGGCACAGAAGGTCTGGGCATTTTCAGCAGTGACGTAAAACTCTTTCCCCCTGTTGACAAGATCCCTCATATGGGATGGAATAATTTCCTCTCTGTGAATAGTGAACTTTTTAAAGGCATTTCGCTGAATGATGATGTGTATTATGTTCACAGCTATTATGCTGAGATATCAGCATGTACAACTGCAACCTGCGACTATATCGTTCCGTTCAGTGCCGCAATGAAAAAGGATAACTTCTTTGCAACACAGTTTCATCCCGAGAAGTCAGCAGGTGTCGGGGAAAAGATCCTGAGAAATTTTCTGGAGCTATGAGAATAATTATTGCCATAGATATTATAGGAGGAAAATGTGTCAGGCTTACACGTGGAGATTTCAATACCACCAAGGTGTATAGTGAAGATCCTCTTGAAACAGCGAAACAGATAGAAGACAGCGGTCTTAAATACCTCCACCTCGTCGACCTCGACGGTGCAAAAAATAAAAGAATGGAGAACTTAAATGTCCTGGAAAAGATTGCCGGCAGTACAAAACTTACAATTGACTACGGAGGAGGCTTAAGGACAGCTGATGATATGAAACGTGTTTTCAATGCAGGTGCGAGGCAGGTTACTGCAGGCAGCATAGCTGTTAAAGATCCCGGGCTTTTCCTGAAATGGCTTAATGAGTTCGGTGGCGACAAACTGATTCTCGGGGCTGATTTTAAAGAAAGAAAAGTTTCAGCATCAGGCTGGCTCGAAAATTCAGGTATGGAAATAACAGAATTTATTTCCGGTTATGTGGTAAAAGGAGTAAAGTATGTGATTTGCACTGATATCGGAAGGGATGGTATGCTCCGGGGGCCGGCAGTTGATATTTACAGGGAGATACTTGCAGGTGTCAATGTTAATCTGATAGCCAGTGGCGGTATTTCCTCCGTGCAGGATATAATTGAAATGCGCGATATCGGATGCGAGGGAACAATTGTTGGTAAGGCATTTTATGAAGGAAAGGTAAAATTAAAAGAACTGGCTGAATTATGCTGAAGAGAAGAATTATTCCTTGTCTTGATATCAAGGACGGGAGGACAGTGAAAGGGGTAAATTTCGTAAACCTTGTGGATGCCGGTGATCCGGTTGAACTGGCAAAGGCTTATGTTGAACAGGGTGCCGATGAGCTGGTATTTCTGGATATTACTGCAACTATTGAAAAAAGAAAAGCGCTTGCAGGACTAGTAGAAAGAATTGCAGCAGAGATAAATATCCCGTTTACAGTCGGAGGCGGTATCAACAGTGTTGATGATGTTGCAGTTCTGATAAAAGCAGGGGCAGATAAGATTACGATAAATTCGTCGGCAGTAAAGAGGCCTGAGCTTATCGCAGAGATTGCTGCCCAGTTTGGAAGCCAGTGCGTTGTTGTTGCCATTGACACCAAACATACAAATGACGGATGGAAGGTTTTTGTAAACGGTGGCAGAGTCCCTACCCCTTTCAAGACTGTTCCATGGGCCAGGAAAGTTGAAGAGCTTGGTGCAGGTGAGATACTTCTGACATCAATGAATACCGACGGTACAAAGTCAGGCTTTTCACTTGATATCACTGCAGAGGTCAGCCGTTCAGTAAATATCCCGGTTATTGCCTCCGGAGGGGCAGGAACCGTTCAGCACTTCAGGGATGTATTCTATAACACAGGATGCAGTGCTGCACTTGCAGCCAGTATTTTCCACTTCGGGGAAATAGATATCAGGGATTTGAAAAAGTATTTAAAGGAAGAAAATATTGCAGTAAGATAAACTCTGTGTTCCTCTGTGCCTCCTCTGTGTCTCTCTGTGTAACAAAAAAGAACTGACACAGAGTTACACAGAGGAGATACTGAGATACACAGAGAAAAGAAATTAAATGGGAACAGATATGAAACAGATAGACTTTACAAAAGGCAATGGTCTTGTACCTGTAGTTATACAGGACTATGACACTCTTCAGGTTCTGATGCTGGGATACATGAACCAGGATGCACTTATACAAACGCAGAAAGAGGGCAGGGTGACTTTTTTCAGCAGGAGCAAGAACAGGCTGTGGACCAAAGGAGAGACTTCAGGCAATTTTCTGTTTGTAAAGGAAATCCTGCCCGATTGTGACAACGACTCACTTCTTATAAAGGTCAGACCTGCAGGTCCCACATGCCATACAGGTACAAATTCCTGCTTCGAAGCCGATATTGCAAAAGGATTTCTGTATCACCTTGAATCGGTTATAAATCAGAGGATTGATGACGATGAACAGGATTCCTATACAAACAAACTTTACAAAAAAGGTATTAATAAGGTTGCCCAGAAAGTAGGAGAAGAGGCTGTGGAACTGGTAATTGAATCGAAAGACAATAATGACGACCTGTTTAAGAACGAAGCTGCCGATCTGCTGTATCATCTGCTGATACTTTTGAAAACCAAACATGTCACCATTCAAGAAATAGAGGAGGTGCTGAAGGAAAGGCATAGGGCATGAGGCGTCAGGCATTATGGAGAAGGTTCGGCATAATGCTCCCCTCCCTGTAGGGAGTGGGGGTGGGTAAATCTTAAATATATTATCTGTTTCTATATTACAAAAAGTAACTTTTTTCAGATATTTTTTCAAAATTTGCTTGCTATTTTGAAATTTCAATTACTTTTGTAAACCAAATAACCGATTAATGAATATTGTATACACATATTTCGCCTCTTTTTTTTACTTCTTTTTCTATTTTAAAAGGAGATAAGGGGATTTTTGTATACAGATAAAAACTATATGATTACAAGGGTCCTCAAAAGGGACCCTTGATTTTTTAAATAATATTAAGGAAATGAAGATTGCAATACAGGGAGAGACAGGTTGTTTTCATGAAGTAGCCGCCAGGCAGTACTTCAATTATGATGAGATTGATATAGTTCCATGCTCGACATTCGACCTTACCATCAGCACAGTCCTGAAAGGTGAAGCAGATTATGCAGTGATGGCAATTGAAAATGCCCGATCGGGAAGCATCCTGCAAAACTATACCCTTATCCGCGAATCAGGCATGAAGATGCTCGGGGAACATAACCTCCGTATAGTTCAGAATCTTATGGCATTGCCGGGGCAATCAATCGATGATATCCATGAAGTCCGCTCCCATCCTATCGCCCTTGCACAGTGCATGGATTTTCTCAAACATCATCCCAACTGGACGCTTATTGAGAGCGATGATACAGCAGGAAGTGCAAAAGAGATCAGCATAAATAAAATAAAAGGAGTGGCTGCCATTGCCTCAAATGAAGCTGCAAGGATATATGGTCTGGAGGTAATCGCTCCCGGGATAGAGACGTATAAGCAAAACTATACAAGGTTCCTTGTTGTGGGACCTGAAGAGATGGGCAACAGGGAGGGGAATAAGATATCTATCTGTTTCTCAACCGGACATAAACCCGGGTCTCTCGCGAAAGTTCTTGTAATACTTGCTGAAAAGGAGATAAATCTTTCTAAAATACAGTCTGTTCCAAGGTTAAACGGAGAATGGCAATATATGTTCTACTGTGATCTGGAGATGCCTAAAAATGTTAATCCGGGAGTTATTTCCAGGATACTGAGGGATCATACACGTGACCTTGAAATACTTGGCGTTTACTATAAAGGAGATATGCTATATGATAGTTAAACCTGCAACAAGAACCGAATCTGTACAGGAATACTACTTCTCAAGGAAACTTGCCCAGATCGATAAGATGAGAAGAGAGGGAGCCAGTATCATTAACCTTGGTATCGGAAGCCCCGATCAGATGCCTTCTGAAAATACTATTAATGCTCTGATTTCCGAATCGGGGAAACCCGGATCCCATGGATACCAGAGCTATACCGGGATACCTGCACTCAGAAAAGCTTTTGCAGACTGGTATAAAAAGTATTTCAGGGTTGATCTTGATCCCGAAGGAGAAATTCTTCCGCTTATGGGAAGTAAGGAAGGCATTATGCATATAAGCATGGCATTCGTAAACCCCGGAGATGAGGTACTTGTACCGGATCCGGGGTATCCAACCTATACATCTGTTACAAACCTTGTTGGAGGAATTGTACGAAAATATGATCTGAATGAAAAGACAGGTTGGATGCCTGATCTTGATTCACTTGAAAAGGAAAACCTTGAAAAGGTTAAACTTATGTGGATAAATTATCCTCATATGCCAACGGGTACAAAAGGTTCGCTTGAATTATATTTCAGGCTTGTAAAGTTTGCAGCAAAGCATTCAATACTCCTCTGCAATGATAATCCGTACAGCTTTATTCTTAATAAGGAATACCTGAGCATACTATCAGTTGAAGGAGCAAAAGAAATCGCTCTTGAGCTGAATTCACTGAGTAAGTCGCAGAATATGGCTGGCTGGAGAATAGGCATGGTTGCAGGTCATCGCGATTATATTAGGGAAGTGCTTAAAGTAAAGAGCAACATGGATTCCGGAATGTTCCTGGGACTGCAGGCCGCAGCCGTTGAGGCACTTAATGCCCCCGAATCATGGTATGATAATGTTAATGATGTTTATGCAAAACGTCGCAGAATAGTAGAAGAAATTATGGATCTTCTGAAATGCAGGTTTAACAGGGAGCAGGTGGGGCTTTTTGTCTGGGGAGCTATTCCCGATGAAATCAAATCATGCGAAGAATACGTTGAAAATATTCTTCAGAAAACACATGTTTTCATTACTCCCGGTTTCATTTTCGGAAATAACGGTGAGAGGTATATCAGAATTTCATTATGTGCAACTGAGGAAAAGCTGAGAGAGGCTAAGGAACGACTGATAGATTTTGTTAATATTGGGTATTCAGTAATCGGTATTCAGTAATCGGTATTCGGTTCCCCTCCTGGGAGAGCCTGTCCCGCGAAAGCGGGAGGATAGGGGTGGGTTTCAAATTAAAATATTATTTAACGCGAATGACAATAACAATAGTAGGAATAGGTCTGATAGGTGGTTCACTTGCGGTGGATCTCAGGAAGCGGAAATTTGCTGACAGGATTATCGGTGTTGAATCGAGTGTCCGTCACCAGAATATTGCAGTACTGACAGGGCTTGTGGATGAAGTTGACACCCTGGAGAAAGCAACAGCAAAAAGTGATTTAATCATTCTTTCCACACCTGTAAGTACAAACTGTGAAATACTTCCTCAAGTACTTGATCTTATTGCAGGAACATCCAAAGTCGTTACCGATATGGGATCAACAAAAGTCGGTATGGCAGAGGCTTCAAGGAATCATCCTGCTCGGGGCAGATATGTAGCTGCACATCCTATGGCCGGGACTGAATATTCTGGTCCGCTGGCAGCAATAGGTAAACTATTCGATTACAAGAATGTTATAATATGCGATAAGGAACTATGCGACAGTGATGCTCTTCAGAAAGTTGAACAAATGCTTGACTTGCTGAATATGAGAAAGGTATATATGAACTCTGCCGAACATGATGTTCACGTGGCCTATATCTCCCATATCTCGCATATTACATCTTTCTCCCTTGCATTAAGCGTACTTGAAAAAGAACAGGAAGAGGAAAATATTCTGACACTTGCAGGCGGTGGATTTGAGAGTACTGTAAGACTTGCAAAAAGCAACGGGGAAACGTGGGCACCCATATTTCTGGAAAATGCAGGATACATCATAGAAGTCATGGATACTTACATTGAAAAGATGAATCTCTTTAAAAAACTGATCCATGAGAAGGATGTGGAAGGGCTTAAAAGACTTATGGAAGAAGCGAATAAAATACGGAAGATACTTAACTGATAACTATGCTGAAGAGTGAAACGAGTAATCGGTAATCGGTAAACAGTAATCAGTAGTTGTACTTTGAACTTTGAACTTTGAACTTTGAACTTTGAACTTTAAAACTTTTAACTCTATATTATGGTACTTAAAATCGAGAATTCCCAGATAACTGAATGGAAAGGCTACAAAGGGAGGCCGTTTCTTATCTCAGGTCCATGCAGTGCAGAGACTGAAGAACAGGTTATGGAGACTGCCAGGCAACTGGCTGAGCTGAAGGAGGTAAGTGTTTTCAGGGCAGGGATATGGAAACCCCGCACACGTCCCGATTCATTTGAGGGAGTAGGTTCGGAAGGTCTGAAGTGGCTCAGACGGGTAAAACAGGAAACCGGAATGCTTGTCGGTACAGAAGTTGCAAATGAACGTCATGTTTATGAGGCACTTAAATACGGGATAGATATGCTCTGGATTGGTGCCAGGACTTCTGTTAATCCTTTCACAGTACAGGAAATATCCGATGCTCTTCAGGGTGTAGACGTTATGGTACTTATCAAAAATCCCATAAATCCCGACATTGAACTATGGATGGGTGCGATTGAAAGGATTGCCCGTGCAGGAATAACACGTATTGGAGCAATTCACAGAGGATTCTCATCATACGAAAAAACATTGTATCGTAACCAGCCTAACTGGCAGCTTCCGATTGAACTAAGGAGGCGAATTCCCGATTTGCCGATTATCTGCGATCCAAGTCATATTGCCGGAGCCAGGATGTACCTCCATGAAATATCACAGAAGGCCATGGACCTCAACTTCGACGGACTGATGATAGAGTCACATATCAATCCGGCCAAAGCGCTGAGTGACTCTGCACAGCAGGTCACACCCAACGACCTGAGAGAGCTGTTAACCAGACTTATAATGAGGAACCCTAACCCGGCAGATCCTAAACTCCTCGATGTGCTGGGTGAGCTTCGTCAGCAGATTGACGTCTATGATGAACATCTCCTTGACCTCATGGAAAAGAGAATGAAAGTGGCAGAAACAATAGGACGTTATAAAAAGGCAAATAATATCACTATATTGCAGAGTATCCGGTGGGATGAAATAATTAAGAAGGCTATCGTCAAGGGACAGGCCAAAGGACTCAGTGCCGAGATGATCGACGCGATCTTCAAGGCAATACACCAGGAGTCGATCAACCACCAGATGAAAGTAATGAATGAGGATACCCCTAAATCCCCTAAAGGGGACTTAAAATAATCCAAAAGGATTACCCCCAACCCCCCAAGGGGGGCTTTAGAAACTGGTTTTTTAAGTCCCCCCTGGGGGATTTAGGGGTGACAGCCCTGGGATGAATGGAAACAAATAACAACTATGGAACGATACATTGATCCGTCAACACTTAAAGGCTCTGTAAAGGCCCCATCATCAAAAAGTATGACACAGCGTGCAATTGCAGCCGCATTGCTTGCTGACGGACCAAGCATAATTCATAATCCTTCGTATTGCGATGACTCCCTGGCAGCAATGAGCATAGCTGTAGGACTGGGTGCCAGATTAGAGCCATCACCTGATAAAATAATTATTGACGGTACCGGTGAACTCAGGGAGACAAAACTCAATTGCGGTGAATCAGGTCTTGCAATCAGGATGTTCTCTCCCATCGCTGCACTTTTTCCTGAAGAGATCATTATTACAGGTGCCAACTCCCTTAGAAAGAGGCCAATGAGCATGATTGAAGAAGCTCTGAAGCAGATGGGAGTTGAGTGCAAAACCTCATGTGGCTTCCTGCCTCTCGCAATTAAAGGTCCTCTTAAAGGAGGCGAATGTGAAATTGACGGATCGGTAAGCAGTCAGCTTCTGACAGGTTTGCTGATGGCCCTCCCTATGGCACAGGAAGATTCGATAATAAAAGTACATAATCTCAAAAGCAGGCCATACATTGATCTGACCATCCAGTTACTCAAAGACTTCGGAATTACAATTCAGAATGATAATTACTCCGTTTTCAGGATCCGTGGCAAACAGAAATACACACCTCATGAATATACTGTAGAGGGCGACTGGAGCGGAGGTGCATTCCTTCTCGTTGCAGGGGCAATTAACGGTGATCTGACTGTAACAGGACTTCAGCAAACAAGTCACCAGAGTGACATGGCAATACTTGATGCACTCAGGGATACCGGAGCAAAATATTCAGTAAGTGATAAATCAATCACAATATCTCAATCCTCTCTTAAGGCTTTCAGCTTTGATGCTACACATGCACCTGATTTGTTTCCTCCGCTGGCAGCATTAGCATCATATTGCGAAGGGGTAACAACAATTAAGGGAGTGTCAAGACTGAAACACAAGGAAAGTAACAGGGCTGAAGCCATAGTTCAGGAGTTTGGAAAACTCGGAATCAGGGTTGAAACTGAAGATGACATAATGAAGATCACTGGTGGCAAGCCAACAGGAGGAAGAGTGGAATCACATGAGGATCATCGCATTGCGATGGCAATGGCAGTAACTGCACTGAAGGCTTCCGGAAGAGTATATATAAAGGATTCACAGAGTGTTGGCAAATCGTATCCCGGCTTTTTTGATGATATGAGATTACTCGGAGTCACGGTTCATGAATAATACAAAATCAGACAATTACATACTATTCCGGAACAAAAACAGAACATCAGATTAAAATATTTCAAAAAAAATGCTTTTTTGTTTTGAAATTTAAAAAAATCACTATTTTTGTTCACATGAAAACAAATAACTCATATATCTGGTCTTGGCGCAGTTCATCCGCTGAAGCTGTGTAAAGCCATTTTATAAGAGTATTAAAATATTTTATAGAAGCACGCTGACACAGCGTGCTTCTTTTTTTGAATATAACTAACCAAAATAAAACAGAAACTATGGAAAAATTCAAAAAGATCATCTTAAGCGAAAATGAAATGCCAAAGCAATGGTATAATATTATGGCCGATATGCCGAATAAGCCATTGCCCCCTTTGCATCCTGCAACGAAACAACCGGTAGGTCCTGAGGATCTGGCAGCTGTATTCCCTATGGAACTAATCAAACAGGAAGTGTCAGCAGAAAGATACATTGATATCCCTGATGAGGTTCTTGACCTTTATATGAAATTCAGACCATCACCGCTTTTCAGGGCCACCAGTCTTGAAAAAGCTCTGGGTACAAAAAGTAAGATCTATTATAAATATGAAGGTGGAAATTATTCCGGATCCCATAAAGCCAATACTGCAATTGCACAGGCATATTACAACAAGCAGGAAGGAGTCCGCAGGATAACAACCGAGACAGGGGCAGGTCAGTGGGGCAGTGCAATGAGTTTTGCATGTAACCACTTTGGTCTTGAGCTACTGGTATTCATGGTTAAGGTAAGCTATAACCAGAAACCCGGCCGTAAACTTCTGATGAATACTTATAATGCCAAGGTTGTCCCTTCGCCCAGCACACTTACGTCTGCCGGAAGAAAAATCCTTGAGATGGACCCTGATTCACCGGGGAGTCTCGGAATTGCCATTTCAGAAGCTATGGAGATTGCAGCACAGGATCCTTATACAAAGTACTCTCTGGGAAGTGTCCTCAACCATGTAATACTCCATCAGACCATAGTTGGGCAGGAAGCAATGATCCAGATTGAGAAAGCAGGAGACTACCCTGATGTTGTGATTGGCTGTTTCGGTGGTGGATCAAACTTCTCCGGTATAGGATTCCCTTTCCTGCGTGAGAAACTGCAGCATGGCAAAAATGTCAGACTGGTGGCAGTGGAACCTTCTTCATGCCCTAAACTGACAAAAGGCAAGTTCACATATGATTTCGGAGATACAGCCGGTATGACTCCTCTGCTTCCTATGTATACACTCGGTCATAACTTTATGCCTGATAAGATACATGCCGGAGGTCTTCGTTACCACGGAGCAGGTGTGCTTGTAAGTCAGCTTCTCAAGGATGGATTCATTGAGGCTAAGGCCAAGATGCAGAGAGAATGTTTTGAAGGAGCAGTTCTTTTTGCAAGGACCGAAGGAATACTTCCGGCTCCTGAATCATCATATGCAATAGCAGGAGCACTTGATGAAGCAAGAAAGGCTGACCTTGAGGGAGTATCAAAAACCATCCTTTTCAATCTCAGCGGACATGGCCATTTCGATATCTCGGCATATGAGAAGTATTTTGAAAACAACCTGCCTGATCATGAACTGACAGCGGCAGAAGTTGAGAATGCAATATCGAAGATTGAGGTGCCGGTTTAAATACACCTCACCCTAAATTGGGCTGTTGAAAAACTATTTTTAACCACTAAGGGGACACAGAGATCTCACAAAGGGGACACAGAGGTAAGAATTTAATTACTATTTCTTTGTGAACTCTGTGTTTTCTTTGTGACCTCTGTGGTTAATGGATTTATATTTTTTCAACTTCCCACAGGGGGATGAGGTTAAAAGTCTGAATAGTTAGCAGGACGAAGCAGATACCTGTCAATAAATGGAGTTGTATTCTTATACTCCTCTTTAGGAGAAAGGGTTTTCCATTCGGAAGATGCTCCAAATGCCTTCCAATGCTCGTCACAAGACTGCATGTTTGTGAATGTTGTCATATACATCAGGTTAGGCTTAGATGGACCTGCCAGAACTTCACCATAAAATACAGCATTGAATTTGAGTTTTGTGAATATATCGATTTCACCTCCTTCATTAAACATATGTATTTTCCTGATTGCCAGATCCTCAGTGGCATTCTCATAGCTTCTCAGTTCATAAACCCTTTCTGATGCTGGATTTGTGTACTCCGGGAAAAATGGTTGTGGCATATTTCTAAAAGCTTTCAAAAGTATACTTTCATGCCTTTTGTAAGGAGGTTCATTGTAAGGTGCCGCTAAAAAAGATTTTCCAGCATCAAGGTATATTTTGTCTTTTGAAAGCACTTCTGACAAAAGAGCAAACTGCTCAAGTGTTTTATAAGGGATGAAGACAAAAATCATCTTACCAGAGTTAAAATCAGTCTCAAGTGGCTTAAAAACCCCCACTTTTTCAATACCTGATCTGTGCAAAGCAGGCAGATAAACATCCTTTAAAAATGCATCCACCTTTCCTTCCTGTCCACCATAAACATGGTAAATTCTTATCTCATAATACTCCTGTTTTGCCTGTGCTGATGTTATGCCGCACATCGCTGAAGTGAGCAACATCAGCAGAGCAAATACCATAATGAGACGTCCTGTGTTTTTCATAATCGTGATTGTTAAGTTTGAATATTTTAAATATTAATTCTCTTCATTTTGATTTAACTCGGCAAATTGCATTGGTTTCCTGAACCAGTTTGTGCGATATGCGCCGTAAAGCACTCCCAGCGAAAGCCATACAAATCCGATAATTTCGGCAAGTAAACCCAAACTGAACCAAAGGTAGAGACAGATTGAAAACCCAAGTACCGGTACTATGAAATTTAAAAAAGTTTTCTTCTTATTGTTCAGGAAGTAATGTGCAAAGGATGAAGCATTAACTCCCATAAAAGCTATAAGCGCTCCGAAATTAAGAAGCTGCGCCCCAAGTGAATATGATACAAGGAATACTCCTATCAGAACAAATACTCCGATAAGAATTATATTATTTGACGGGATCCTGGTTTTGGGATTTACGTAGGCAAAGAATTTCTTTGGAATGGCGTTGTCGCGGCCCATTCCGTACAGCAGCCTCCCCGCCCCCAGGTGTGCTCCTGCCCCTGAACCGATTGAGGCTATAAGCAATGCTAAATTGACAACATGGAAGAGCCATAGGCCTCCTGCCTTTCCTGCAACGTGAACGAAGGCTGTATCCTGATCAGGAAATGAAGTTCCGGGCCATACAAGCTGAGCTGTATAGACCTGAACAGAAGCCAGTAAACCGGTAATGATACATACTATTACCGATGCCAGAAGGATATTCTTCCTTGGATTATGAACCTCTTCTGAAAGTGTGGAAATTCCATCAAAACCAATATAGGATAAAACTGCCAGCGATGCCCCTGCCGATACAGCGGCAAATGAGAAAGTCTGCGGATCATAGAATGGTCGTGTCCACTCTGATACGCCTGCCGGCGGATTTATTATAAGATATCTGACTGCCGCTCCCAGGAACAGAACAATTACTACTCCAAGACCGGTAGCGATAACTGCATTCGTCCTGGAACTTGATTCAATACCTCTTAAATTCATCCCGGTAAACAGTATTGTATAAGCAACCGCATATGCAGCGAAAGGAATTTCCGGTACAAGGTTCATCGAAGCCTTACTGATCCAGATCACACATATTATCGGATTCATCACATAATCGAATATCATACCCCAGCCTATAAAATAACCAACAGAAGGATGAATCTCTCTTGTAACATAGGCATAAGCCGAGCCTGCACTGGGATAGACATTTGCCATTTTACCATAGCTTATGGCTGTGAACATCATGCCTATCATGCCAATAATTATTGTTGTTACAACATGCCCTTTGGCAAGTGTTGCAGCTGCCCCGAAAAGGGGCATAGGAGCTGTTGGCTGTATCAGTATTATGCCATAAAGAACCAGGGAAGATAACCCGAGTACTCGCTTCAGGCCGGGACCTGAGCCATTCGATTGGTTTGAACTCATTTTTTACAGAATAAAATGTGTATAAATGTAGTAAGCAGTATTTACTATCTTTGGGCTACTGCATTAATGTTATTCAAATATGCAAATTATAACCAAATAATTTCATTTGATTTTATAGTTTTAAC
>CALMJY010000054.1 GCA_937864815.1 uncultured Bacteroidota bacterium | reverse complement strand
AGAGCATAATATACTTCCATCCTTCTTGCATCCAGCATAGGGCAGAATATGTAAGGCTGGTCTGAATTATTTGTTTCTGTAATTCTGGCTCTCATGCCCATAAACATAGAAAAAGTTGTTTCTATTGCTATCAGGGGTATTGAAGCAGCGAATGCAATTCCCTTAGCCACCGATACACCTATCCTGAGTCCTGTATATGAACCGGGGCCTTTACTCACAGCCACAGCCTCAAGAGAAGATGATTCGATTCCGTTTTCCTTCAGGATGTCACCAATAAAAACAGTTAGCATTGATGCATGTGAACGATTATCATTGCTTTCTTTTACTGAAAGTATGCCGGACGAGTCGCAAAGAGCAACTGAACATAGATTTGTTGCTGTTTCAATACAGATTATCATTCCCTGAACAGTGTCCTGCCGCTTATTTTATTTTAAAGAGCTCTTCCTTTTTAAGTATTTCAATCAGGGTACTGTCTGATATTTTCTTGCTGATAGCACTGAACGGAGCAGATATTACCCTGTCGCTATCCTGAATTCCGGAGGTGATCTCAATGTAATTATTATCCTGGATACCTGTTTTTACATCACGTGCAAGTGCATATTTCCCGTCGGTAATGAAAACCAGAGTCCGCAATTCATCATCTGTCTTGACTGAAGCAACTTTGGTTGTATCGGTTCGTGTTGTTACTGACTGTATCGGAACAGTAATTACACTATCCTTCACTTCTGTCTGGATTTCAACAGTTGCAGACATCCCCGGCCGGAAAGGAGTTGACTTGCCACCATCGGTCAGATCCTTATAAGATTCCGGAATAATCAGGATTTTTACATCGAAATTGGTAACCTGGTCTGCTGATACTCCTGTTATTTTTGCAGAATTTGCTATTTCTGTAACAATTCCTTTGAATTTTTTATCAAGATATGCATCAACTTCGATAAGCGCCGTATCACCCAGTTTAACTCTTACTATATCATTTTCATTGACCTCTACCTGAGCTTCCATTCTGGAAAGGTCAGCAACTCTCAGCATTTCGGTTCCTGCCATCAGGTTGGTTCCTGCAACCCTTTCACCAAGCTCAACCAGAAGCATGGAAACTGTACCTGTCATCGGAGCATATATGGAAGTCTTAATAAGGTTCTCATTTGCCTCTTTCAATGAAGCCTCAGAACTTGTTACAGAAAATCTGGCGGCATCCACTTCTGCCTTGGCCACTGAATATGATGCCTCAGCCTGTTCATATTCTGATTTTGATATTGTCTGCTCTGCATATAGCTGCTTGCTTCTTTTAAACGAAAGTTCAGCCTGAATAAACTGAGCCTCAGCCTGCGCAAGTCTGGCCCTGGCCGAGCTGATTGCTGCTAGTGATCTGTCTCTCTGGGAAATATAGGTATCGGGTTTGATCCGGAGAAGAAGCTGTCCCTTTTCAACATTATCTCCTTCCATTACAGTAAGTTCAACAATCTCACCTGAAACATCAGGTGTAAGTTTAACCTCTTTTTCAGGCTGAATCTTTCCGTTTGCTGTTATTGTTTCAACGATAGTCCGTTTTTCAGCATTTTCAACAGCAACTTTTACCATTACTGCTTTTCCGAACCAGCCTTGCTTCTTTCCTATTACAGCAAATATAAGAAGGAGTACTACGACAGGAAGTAAAATCTTAAGTAGCTTATTGGTTTTCATGATATTCTGAGCGTATTATAATTATTCATTATTCAGGCTTAATGGAATTCCCCTGTAAAAATCGAGGACTTTGGTTTTAAAAATATATTCATATTTTGACTGGGCAAGATCTGACTGGGCTTTGAGCAACTGATTTTTTGAAGTGTTGTAGTCAACTGAAGTAACAAGGCCTACATTGAATTTTTGTTCTGTGTAACGGAATGCTTCCTCCATCGATTTAACTGCCTTCTGGCTTGATGCATATTTCTTTAAGGATGCCTGGGCATCAGCATAAGCCTGCTGAATATTCTTATAAAGCTGCTTTTTAGCTCCGTCAAGAGCATATTTACTGTTTTCAATGCTCAGTTTCGAATTTTGAATATTCTTGTTTACCTGCCACCCGTTCAGAATCGGGATGTTAAGTGAAAAACCGAGGGCCCAGTTTCTGTTGTCTGAAAACTGTTCCCCGAAGGGATAATCACCATACAGGATTTCATTTGTATTCGGGTCGAAGCCCAGGATTTTCTGACGGACATCGGAGTAACCTGTTGTGATTGAGTGATTCAATGATAGCCTTGGACTCCTGCCACCCTTTGCTATTTTAAGATCGTACTCACGGGCTGCAAGTAAAAGTTCGGGACTCTTAATACTCGGTCTTGATCCGCTTGCAATCTGAAAAATCTCCTCTATGGTTTCACCAATAACAGCATTGGTATCAATGGATATTGGAGGAACAACCACCTCAAAACCCTCCGGTGTTTTTAGTTCAAGCAACTGTGTAATATCCAGATATGAGATATCGAGCTGGTTCTTAAAGTTAATATACTGAACCTCTTCCTGTGCAGCCTGTGCTTCAATCTGAAGAAGGTTCCCAAGAGCAACACTCCCGGCATTAACAAGCTTTTTTGTTTTTTCGATCTGCTGAAGTGTTATCTGAAGCTGTTCGCTGGCAGCAGTAACCAGTTCTTTATTAAGCAGTATCTGCAGATAATTTAAAGCAACAGTGAGTGATATATTCTCCTTTATGTTTTGGAGATCCTGTTCTCCGGCAAGGAGTTCATACTCATATTTCTTTATGGAATTGTAGTTCTGCAGTCCGTTGAAAAGACTCATGTTGCCACCAAGATAAAAGTTGTTTGTAATTACTCTCTGATCTTCTGTATACCTGTATGTTGTCTGGTCAAGTGAACGACCCCATGAAAAGTTCTGGGAGCCTGATCCGTTGAGTGAGGGAAGAAGTCTGTATTTCGACAGGTCGAGAGAATTCTTCTGGTATTTGGTCTGAAGATCCTGTTGCTTTATCTGAATGTTGTTGTCAATTGCATAATAGATACATTCATCGAGGGTCCATACCTTATTCTGTGCAAAAAGTAAGCCCTGGGATATGATCAGAAATGCAAATAATAGTAGAAAACACTTTTTCATAAGATTTTATTTTGAACACTAAACAAATCTTTACTCTATAAATTATCCTGTCAGAAATAAAGTGACATTTCACAACTTAAATCCGGAAGCATTATTAAAATTAGCTCACGAAGATAATTAATATCTGATAATGAATGAAGGAATTTTGTCAGCCCTTAGGTATTTCAGACCGGACTCAGCAAATTTCTGTCAAATATTTTTGCTGCCCAACCTAAAATCGCTACCTTGTGCGACTCATTTTAAAACTTATTTATTATGCTACATTATAAAGAATTAGGATTAGTGAATTCCAGAGAATTGTTCAGGAATGCTGTGAAAGGGGGATACGCTATTCCCGCTTTTAATTTCAATAATCTTGAACAGCTTCAGGCAATTATAAGTGCTTGTGTTGAGACAAAATCACCGGTTATACTTCAGGTTTCGAAGGGGGCAAGAAAGTATGCCAATCAAACATTGCTGCAGTATCTTGCAAAAGGAGCAGTTGAATACGCTAAAGAGCTGGGTCATGCTATTCCGATTGTTCTGCACCTTGATCATGGGGATACATTTGAAACATGCATGGCCTGCATCGAAACCGGATTCTCATCAGTTATGATCGATGGTTCTCATTTTCCTTATGAGGAAAACGTGAAACTCACAAAGCAGGTTGTTGAATTTGCTCATAAGCATGATGTTACAGTTGAAGGAGAGCTCGGAGTGCTTGCCGGTATCGAGGATGAGGTCTCATCGGATCATACATCATACACCAGACCGGAAGAAGTAGAGGATTTTGTGAAAAAGACCGGTGTTGACTCTCTGGCTATTTCAATAGGAACTTCACATGGTGCCTTTAAATTCAAGGTAAAACCGGGAGAACTTCCTCCTCCGCTTCGCTTCGATATCCTGGAAGAGTGTGAAAGACGCATACCGGGCTTCCCTATTGTTCTTCATGGTGCCTCATCTGTACCTCAGGAAATCGTGGATGAAATAAACAAGTATGGCGGCAAGATGGAAAACACCGCAGGTGTTTCCGAAGACCAGCTCCGCAGGGCTGCTGCTTCAGCTGTATGTAAGATCAATATAGACAGTGACGGTCGTCTTGCCATGACTGCAGCTATCCGTAAGGTGTTTAATGAAAAACCGGGTGAGTTTGATCCCCGTAATTATCTCGGTCCGGCACGTGATAAGCTCAAAGAACTCTATAAGCATAAGATTGTAAACGTGCTTGGAAGTGCCGGGAAGGCTTAGCCATTGCCCCCCTGCCCCCCTGAAGGGGGGTTAAAATCAGGCAGAGAGAAACGTTCAGGATAAAGTTGTTAATATTCTAAATATCAATCAGCCAGTCGATTAATGATTGGCTGTTTTTTTTATGTTAAAAACTCGGACCGGAGCTTTGCTATTCTGATTTTCTCTTTTTCTAAATTAGCTCTCTAAAGCTTCACTTATGGAGGTACGAAAAGCTGCTTACAAGGAAGACCGCCTGAGAAGGACAAGCAGGCTATCGCTCATGCTTAACAGCAGGGAGATGAAAGCACTGGGTATTTATTGCAGCAGGTACAGGGTTAAAAATAAGTCAGAATTCATGCGTGCCACCATTATGAAGGCAATCCTTAAACGTTTTGAAGAGGAGCATCCAACTCTCTGGGAGGAAAATGAACACTCGCTCTTTAATCAGAATGTTTCCAGATAACATTTGGAAAATTAGCTTCTTTTCATAATTTTACATGGCAGGATTTTTCAATCATCCTGTATGGTCATATTTTAATATTTTTTAGCAGGTAAATACTGGGAAATCAGATCCGTGAATGGTATATCCTGAAAAGTATATAAACGAACTCTCCAAAAGGACTCCATGGATTATTCTGGAGTCGGGAAGGATATTCATTATGGGCAGATCAATTCCTGAAAATCCGGGTGATTTTTACCGTAATGTCCAGGCCTGGATAACAGAGTATTCAAAAAAATTCCGAGGTAAAACGAAAATCAGTCTTGGTTTCGAATACATCAATACTGCTTCGATGAAATGGATTTATACCATCCTGAAGGAATTGTCACAGGTAAGTGAAATTGCGAACAATGCAACAATTGCCTGGTATTATGAGAAAGGCGATGAAGATATGAAAGAGCTTGGATTTATCCTTAAGTCGCTGGTAGTAAGTCCTTTCACAATGATTGAGGTTGAGGAAATGGATAAGGAGATATATGATATGATCCTTGCCGGCAAAAAATAAAAACCTGCTTCCTGTTTCTTCAGAATATACAGATGTCTGCACATTAAAAAAAAATTCTATTTTTGCAGCTCAAATTACCTGATGACCCATGGTGTAATTGGCAACACGTCAGATTTTGGTTCTGAAGAGTTCAGGTTCGAGACCTGATGGGTCAACAAAAAAATGATGATAGAGCCTTGATAATAAATAATATCAGGGCTTTTTTATTTAATTTCCTACTGAAACTATACTGATTATTTTAACATTTTCTTTTGAAGAGTGTTTTTCCCAATTGTATAGGCGTATGAAGAGGCTGGAACAAAATGCAATTTAATCCCTTCATGTTCAATAACTCCCTCCTTATCAATGGATGTTATCAAGGCAGTCTTAAGTTTGCATTTTTTGCAAAAGACAACCAAACTTTTAAGTTCAGACGGTTTTTCAAAGTACCTGTTTGACCATTTAATCTCCAAAGCCCAAACTGGTTTAAGGCTCTGATCACTTAATCCGATCATATCTACCTCTCCATTTTGCCATCTTGCATACCAAGGAGTAAACCATTCACGGTGCATCCACTGCGAATATATTGCAGTTTCCACCATATTTCCAAGTAAACTATCATTTGGACTTAAAGGTGTGAATAACGCACTTCTTAGAGAAGGATTAGTTAGGTAAAGCTTAAAAAAATTCTCTCGTTTAAATTTTTTACCTGATTGATCAATACGCTTGACCTGTTTAACAAGAAATGCAGCTTCAAGATATTCTATATATTTCTTAATCAGAATCTTAGGTACGCCGGATTGGATATTAAGTGTTTCGAAAGAGAATTCATTTCCAGTGTTATATGTAATAGTCGTAAAAAAGGAATTTAGCTCTTGCACATCCCTAATTCCATATAGGCTTGGAAGATCTCTTAAGAGTACTTTGTCCACAATATCTTGTCTAATATACCTTCCGGGATTTTGTTGGATCTTTTCGGAAAATATTACTTCAGGATATCCCCCAAAGTTGATATAGTTAAGGAAGTGTTTATTCAGTTCCTCAATATGGGTGGATGTAAAAAATGCCTGGATATTACCTTCCCAATTTAATTTGGTAGGAATAATTATCCTCTCTAGGTCTTTAAGTTTAATATATTCATTAAAAGTCAAAGGTGGCAGCATAAAATCAGTGAACCGTCCAGCCCCGCTTTCATTACTTTTATATTTTAGTGCTGCAGCTGCTGATCCAGACACAATAAACTTAGTATCCCTGTAACTATCAACCAAAGATTTAAGATGAACCTCCCATTCTTTTAAATATTGTACTTCATCGAAAATTACATACCAGCCTTTTGAATCATTAGTACCAGAAGCTTGTTTCGAGTATGTAAATAAATCTTCAAGAGAGTTGTTATTATAGATCGGATTTTCAATTGTAATAAAGACTATTTTTTGTGGATTTACACCATTTTTAAGCAAGTCCTGAATTAAATGATGCAGCATAACAGTTTTTCCAACACGTCTTGGTCCCATTAACACAAGTGCTCTCCTAATGTCTTTTTCATAAGCTAATGGAGCGAACAAGTCAAAGTACAACCGCCTTGGCATTTCATTGTAATCTGTCTCAATTTGACCAGTAATCCACCAAGGATTTTCAAACTTTATCCTCGAGATAATCTGTTCTTTGGCAACTTTATTAAGCATTTTATATAGGTTTAATAATGCAAATATAGATAAATAAACTCATTTTATAATGCTTATATATCAAATATTGCATTTCTAAGCTAATAAATTATCAAAGTTGATCTTATTGAATTGAATGTCATTACAAAATGGGCTATAACGGCCCGGCGGTTGTGGTAGTAAAGTTTATTACCCCAACCGTCCGAGTTAGCACAAGTACCTTATTTTTGAATTGTCAGATTATCAGGGTTTTGTCTGCAGTCCCAGATAGTGTGGATAATGATTTTGTCCTCTGTAATTTGATAGTAAATTATGTAATCTTCGATAATGAGTCCTCTGGTAGTTTCCTCTGTAGTTTTTAATCCGATCTCTGGGAATTTGAGTAGGACTTTTACCTGTCTCTGAAGAAGTTGCTGTAACTTTTTAAAATAGGTCTTGGATTTATTACGTTGATCATAAAATTCAAGAATACCGTAGAGTCGTTTTATAGCCTTATTGGACCAGACTATTTTGCGCTTAGCCATTGACGTACTTGCTTATCCAAGACACTATTTTCAACAAACATTCCTTTTTCGATCTCCTTTTTTGATTCAATGATATCATCAAGTTGATCTTGTGTTAATTGAATAACACCGGATTCAGTTTTAGTATCGAGAATCGTTTTTAATGCCCTGAGAAACGAGATATCATTAATCTCAGCAATTCGATGGATCAATAGTGATTTAAGTTCGAATGTTGTCATGGTTGCAAATCTGTCTTACAAAGATATTTAATGCCTGTAAAATACCCAAATCGCGGCACAAATTAAAGCTAACGGTTGGCGGTATGCGCCGTAGGGGATTTCGGAGCTGTGTCTGTATCACCCGTTACGAACCTTTATGCGAGCTGAAATGCTTGATGATATACCACTAAAACCCCTATGGTGTATGACCGCTTGTCAGGTGCCTGTTATTTCATTATTGTCATATTGTTTGTTGTAATATGATTTCTTACTGTGAGTGGGCCAATCAACCGTGTGGCGCAATCCGCACCTTCGTGTGCCCATATCGCAGCCACGATGCAGCGTACGAATACCCATCCAAAGGCGACCCCCTGGTCCCCTGCCGCCCTGCCGAGGGCTCACGACCAGGTGGCTGTGTTTCCAGCGAGACCGTCGATTCACGGCGTGCGGGTCGTCGGCTCGATGACGAATGGCTAACGCGTGACATAAGTTTTTGCACCGGCGAGCGAAGTTGGCCGGGCTGCGCCCGGTGCACCAAGCACCAGTTGCATTGTCGTCCCCACGATATCAAATACGCCAAGTCGGGCAGCTCTCCCAACAGGAACGAGGTCCACCGTCGACAGCCCCGATTTCGGCACTGCTATGAGCACACCAGACTCCACGATGTCTCCACTGGCAGACCGGATCTCATACGACTGATCGGATGCTGTGCCCGAGGCCCGGCGCACATCAATGCGGGTAATCGCCGGGTCGTCGGTTGTGGTCCAGCTTCGGGTGAGCGGGAAGGTCGCACCGCGTGGATTCGTGACCAGGGGCTCGGTGAACTCCTGCATGTACGCCGCAGTTGCCCACAGGGAGTTGAAGAGCGCGCTGCTCGAGGGACTCAACAGCAATTCCGGGCTGATGGCGTTGGGGTTCGTCAGACCGTCATTGACCCGAAAATCGTTCACTTGAAAATGTGTCATGGCGAAGGTGATGGGCGAACTGCCGATTGTGAGCGTCTGCACCCCCGCGAGACCGAGGGGCTGGCCGCGTGTCACCTTATTGCCCGCCGCGATACCAGGCGCGAGTGAACTGATGTTGGTGTAGTCGGTGGCGTACGTGACACCGGCGAGAACGTGCATGATCCGGAGGTTGTAGCGGTCAGCGGCGTTCGGATCGACCGTGAGGTTATGGATTGTGCCGTAGGCGGCCGCTCGCACTCTTGCTCCGACGCGGTATTCGATGTCGAACCCCGGGTGACCGTCAACCGCGTGTGACGATCCATGCACACCGAACGGCCAGATGCCATAGGCCACGTTTGCGGCATCGCCCGGTGCGATCGGAAGCTCGATGGTCGCGATTTTGTCACCCACCGGCTCCGAATCTGTTATCTGCTCTTTACATGTTACTATTAACAATAACAATAAAAACAATAGAGTTTTTTTCATAACTTTTTCCTATAATGATTTATAGTATGTAAAAAATTTTACTCCTCTCATAAATATATAATAGAAGTAACTATTCCCACTGAAATGACTTCACCTTCCAATTGGTTTATGAACTGTTCTAATTTTTCTTGCATATGGTGGTCAGTATCGACTTTAATGCGATGTACTCTGTATTTCATATGACCTCCTTTTTAAATGAATATTTTATACAAATTTGATAGGATAGCTTGTTATATTTAATGGCACCTAACGTTTTGTAGCTACCCGAAGGTGGCGATTTCGGAGCACTAAACTGTCAACCAAGCAGAAACTTTGATAGAAGCACAAAGCTTGATTTAAGCACTGAACCGCCACTTTTGGGTAGGTGTTGTTATGCATTCGTGCAGTTTATTTTTTGTATTAATCTGTCTAGTCATTTACAATAAACTTTGTTGTTAGCTTGTCGGACTTTAAAAAATACACTCCCGGTGCAAGTTGATTTACAGATATATTGTCAACACTTTTTATTTGTTTGATTAACAACTGTCCGTTTGAATTGAACACTTCTATATTGCTAAGATTTTCAGAAAAATGTAAAATATTATCTGTTGGATTAGGATATAACCGAACAATTACTTTATTGAAATCTGTTTCTTTAACACCCGTTGTTGCTTTTGTGTATTCTAAAATTAAAATACTCATCGGTGGCATAAGATAATTACCTGAGCCATCGGTTGTGGCAATTGATTGAATAATTGTTTCGGATGTGTTTGTAGTGGAAGAATATATTTTTGCATTGGAAATGGTATATCCCGCTGTGCCATTTATTTGTAAATGAACAGTATTCGATTTATCTCTGTTTACTGCAACTACATTTAATTGATTTAAATTTGAGGATACAAAAGCATTTGAACGTATAGCATATCTACCATCTGCTGCATTCGGTGAGTTCGTTGTAACATTGACTGAATTATCTAAAAATGCTGGAAATAAAATTTTGTATATTTCTGCGGCTGGCATAGATGTATAATTACCTATTGAGTTTTTTCTAATAGGGTGCCAAGTTGCTATTGCATTTCCGTAAACCCAGAAATTGGCTCTTTCGATGGTAGATTTTTGAGACAACATCAATAACATATCGGCTGAAAGATTTGCACCAAGCCATTGCATTGCGGAATCTTGCTGAGCTTGAGTTGGATTAACATTTTGTATGCTATGAGCATAATCACCAACAAACACCTTAACGCCCTTTGTTGCTGCAACTGTGTTTAAATTATCAATATAAGTACTTACAAAAGACACATTGCGATTTGATGAATTTTCGGTCATAAAAAAGTGTGCTGAAAGTGCATACACTTTACCTGAAGCAACTAAACTCGAATTTAACAATGCATTAGCCCAACTTAAAGGATTTGTTATATTTCCAGTTGATGCTATTGTAATTTTAATGGTTGGATCTATGGCCAACATGGAATTTATTATAGGCGTTACATCATTTAAAAATGAATTACAATTGACATTGGTGGAACCATATTCATTCGGAGTATATGGCTCGTTGCCAATATTCCAGATTTTTATTCCATAAGGAGCCGGATGCCCATTTGCTGCCCTTATTTCAGCCCAATCTATTCCTCCTCCAGGATTAGTTGAACTACCATCACTTGGCGAATTACAATATTCAACCCAATCAGCATTATGACTAATCACATTGGGTACAGATGCTTTTGATTGGGTTGAAGTTAAACCGGTTGCAGCAGAGTCATATATTGGTACCATTATTTGAATTTCTGAGGAAGGAACACCTTTCGCTGCAGTCATTGACATAAATTCATCAAAACCGAATTTAACGGATTGAGGCGAACATACCGTTCCATACAAGTCTTGATTGGGTCTGGAATTTACAGGACCAATGGATTTTTTCCAGTTAAATCCAACCATAATACCATTAGCAGGATATCGTAATGTGCTCATCGGAAAATTATTGAAAATAGTGGCTACTTGAGGAATAATTACCCCGCTTGAGTCATAATAGCCAATTAGACCGGTTGAAGGATTTCCCATCAAACTTGTCCTTGAGTCAAATGTGATACCAAATAATAATTTTGTATTGGTCATTACATTTGAATTCACATCGTTTATTGTGATGGATGCATTTTGTGCTTGTGAATAATTGAATGAACAAATTATTGCAAGCAATACCTCCGTACATTTAGGGCTAAATACTCTTTTGATTTTCGTTTTCAAATATATCTTATTTAAGTGTTTGTTTTTCTCTTGCATGATGCATAACGAGTGTGTAACAACCATTATGGTTGTTATATTGAATATAGCTCTAGTCATCCTTATCCACATAGGATGAGCAACTCTCCGTAAAACTTTCACACCCTAAAATACAAAATTTTTAAATATCCAGCTTATCAAGCGGACTCTCTATCTGATCAAAACCCTTTGTTGTGATATGGGTGTAAATCTCGGTGATCTTGTTGCCCGAATGACCCAGCATGCTCTGAATATACCTTAAATCAATTCCATTCTCAAGACAATGAGTTGCGAACGTATGCCGTAATGTATGCATCGTTGTATTCTTCTGTATTCCAGCCTTACGGACAGTTGCCTTAATAATATTCTGTAAGCTGTTAGGCGAATACTCACCTCCCGAAATACCCTCAAATACAAAGTCCTTTGGCCGGTACTCCTCCAGATATTTATTCAGGATTACCATAAACTTAATCGAGAGCTTCGCATACCTGTCCTTCTTACCTTTACTCTGGACAATCCGTATTTGCTTTCGCTCAAAATCAATATCTGCAGTTCTTAACCTGATTTACTTCCCTTCTGATCAACTCAGACAAAACATGATAAGAGCCCTGTTCTTTCACTCTGAATATGCTTTCGCCAAGTCAGTTACATAAGCAAAATGTAGGGGCACGCCATGGCGTGACTCTGCGTCTAATATTAATCATAGATGTATCTCCTCCCGTAGTTCCATCTTTTTTACCTGTGCTCTGAGAGAATCTTGTTCATTTTTATTGCGATTTACAAGGGCTCTGAATTCAGGATAACCCTGTAGTTTATAAAAGCCTGGGAAATAGTTGATATAGAAAGGAGTTCCGAAAACACATGCATTTCCAACCTCAGATAAATATTTTAACGCTTTTTCATTTTCACCTTTCACGGAATGAGCGGCTGCAAGTCTTGATTTTATCTCAATCCAATCCCAACTTCTTATTTTGCCCCCTAATAAATTATAATTCATTTGTATAGAATTATTCAGCAGTGAAAATGCTTCCTCTTCTCTCCCGGTTTCTTTATACAAATAAGCTAAATATATTATATCATCCTCTGTTCTATTGTACCCTGAGTTAATAGCATTATTATAATACATCTCAGCCTTTTCAAGTTCATTTTGCGCTGTATAGATATAGAATTTCATGATTTCACAGCTCCTATCACAAGTTGTTATTTTACAGACAGAATCAAGAAAATGAATAGCTTCATCGAATTTTCTTTGTGCAGCAAGTACTTGTGTATATTCAATAACTAATTGGCACTCTTGCCTTAAGGAAAGTGCATTTCTAAGAAACTCTAAAGATTTCTGATAGTCTCCTATATAAAAATATCCCCATCCAAGACTATTACAGATCTCTGCTTCTGAATCACCGGCAAGTTCATATGCCTTATGCATATAGAACAATGATTTAATCACGTCTTTCCTGAAAATATAATAAATCTGTCCAAGAGCTAGATTTGCCCATGGATCGTAAGGATTTTTATCAACTGCCATTTGCAGGTATTTGAAAGCACTGTCAGACTTACCGGAATACATGTAAACTACCCCAATTCCTGCAAAATTGGGATGAGCCGGGTCTAAAATGTTTGCTTTTTTGTTATAATATAACGAAGAATCATAATCACCTGATTCTGTAAATGTCATGGCTTTGTACCTGATTGCCTCTATAAATTCAGGATCGATTTTAATAGCTTCATTTAATGCACTGAATGCCAGTTTCAGGTCAGTGCTGTCTTTGGTATATCGGGATTTTCTCAATAAATCCTGACCCCTCAGATAAAATTCATAAGCTAAAATTTCATTGGTTGGTTTGGCATTGATACTTTCTTCTTCCGCTGGTTTAATTATTGTATTCATTGATGCCGCGACCTTCCTGGCAACATAGCTCTGGAACTCAAAAATCTCTGTGGTATATTTCCCGTCGTATACCTTCGACCACAGATGGTCTCCGGATTGTGCATCGATCAGCTGAATCCACAGCCGGAACCTTTTACCTGACTTCTGAACGCTGCCTTCTATTATATATTTTGCTTCATTAGTGTACCATAAAAATTAATATACGTTCTTTGAAAATATTGACAGATAAG
>CALMJY010000053.1 GCA_937864815.1 uncultured Bacteroidota bacterium | reverse complement strand
GAGTGGCAACAGCCGACAAGCCGGAAGGACCTTACACCTTTATCGAAAGTATGCGCCCCAATGGTCAAATGAGCCGAGATATGACTTTATTTAAAGATGATGATGGAAAGGCTTACCAAATTTGCTCATCAGAAAATAATGCAACCATGTATATCAACGAATTAACCGATGATTATGTTAAAGCAACCGGAAAATTCAGGCGTATTTTTATAGGTTTAAGCCGTGAGGAATTTGAGAAAATCAGGAAGCTGGCCTTTGGCCAAAAACGCGAGCGCTTCATTGCTGCCGAAACGGGCCAGTTACGCCTGGATATGGAAATTCCGGTGACAGAACCCACTCTTCCCCTTTTAATTATTTTAAAATGCTTAATATGAAAAAAATACCTTTACTTGTAATAACCATTTTGTGTTTTGTAAATGCAAATTATCTTATTGCGCAGGAACTTAGCAATTACTGGAAAAACAGGCTGGTATGTAATCCTATGAATCTAAGTTACAGGTACCGTCCCGAAACAAAAGAGGCGTCAAGACGTGAAGCAGCCGATCCTGTGATTGTCCTTTATAAAGACCTTTACATACTATTTGCTTCCAAAACCGGAGGATATTGGATATCCAACGACCTTATCAAATGGGATTTGGTGTTAACCAACCAAATACCAACCGAAGATTATGCTCCTACTGTTGTTGAGATTAATGATACTCTTTATTTTATGGCCTCTGCAGGTACCAATGCCATATATAAAAGCGCCAACCCTGAATCGGGTAATTGGATCAAAGTTCGTGATTCTATGCCCATGAAAATGACCGATCCTGCCTTCTTCCTCGACGATGACAAACGGCTTTATTTATATTGGGGATGCTCAAATAAAGATCCACTTTATAGGGTGGAACTCGATATGGCCAGAAATTTTGAACCCATTGGGAATTTTACCAAAACAATATTTGCAAATCCAAAAAAACTGGGGTGGGAAGGTGATGGTGATTATAACCAAAGCGATAAGGCTCCCTGGATCGAGGGATCGTGGATGAACAAGATCAATGGGACTTATTATCTCCAGTACGCAGCTCCGGGCACCGAATACCGGTCTTACTGCGATGCAGTTTATACTTCGAAAAGCCCGCTTGGCCCGTTTAATTTGGCTATGCACAATCCTTTTTCGTTAAAAATTGGCGGCTTCATTGGTGGAGCCGGACATGGAAGCACATTTAAAGATAAATACGGAAATTACTGGCATGTTGCAACTATGACTATTTCTATTCATCATCCATTCGAAAGACGTTTGGGCCTTTTCCCCGTTTTCGTCGATAATGATAGCTTAATATATACAAACACTGCATGGGGTGATTTCCCAATGCAAATGCCAGACAGAAAAATTTCCACTGCCAATGATATTTTTACTGATTACATGTTGCTTTCTAATAAAAAAACAGCAACAGCCTCCTCGAGTATGGAAGGCCATGAACCATCCAAAGCAGTGGACGAAAACATACGTACGGCATGGGCAGCCAAAACCGGCGATAAAGGAGAATGGTTTATTATCGATTTGGAAGCTATATGCAAGGTAGCAGCAATTCAGGTTAATTACTTCGACATTAATTCTAAAACTTATGGACGTGATTCACTTGATTACTACCAGTATCTCGTTGAATACTCTCAAGATGGGAAGGTATGGAACAATTTTTCCGACAAACGCAACAGTAAAGAAAGTTTATCGCACAATTTTTTGGTTGCAGATAAATTAACCCAGGCCAGATACCTTAAAATTACCAATTACAAGATTCCCGGCGGAGTTTTTGCGTTGTCAGGTCTTCGGGTGTTCGGCTATAAAAATGGTAAAATACCCTCAGTTCCTGATAAGGTTACGGTACTCCGAAACGAAAAAGATAAAAGGAAAGCTTTAATAAAATGGGAGCCCGTGAGAAATGCCTCAGGTTATAATATTAATTACGGTATTTCTCCCGAAAAACTTTACCATAATCATTATGTATTTGGAGTAGATTCATTGTTTATAGGAAATTTGCATGATGAAAAAAAATACTATTTCAAAATACAGTCGTTTAATGAGAGCGGACGGTCTAAATTATCGAAAATGGTTTTAGATTTTTAGTGCGTTTTCTATTCCTAAAATTATTAATCAAACAAAAGTCACTAAACTAAATCAGAAGAAGGAGAATAAATTATGAAAAAGTATCAAAAGTGTACCATTGTTTTGTTATTGTGTTTGGCAATTGTTATTACAAGTAACAAAATAAGTTCTGTGAACAACCCTATTATTTCATCTGAAAGTGCGTGTGATCCTCACATCCATATTTTCAACAATAAAGCTTATATGTACTCAAGCCATGACTACTCATCAACTTCCACAGGCTATCAGATGCGTGACTGGCAGCTTTGGTCTTCATCTGACCTGGTAACATGGAACAAAGAAGCTGTTTTAAGACCGCAAGATACTTATGTAAGTTCATCCAACAGTTGTTGGGCAACAGATGGAGCAGAAAGAAACGGTAAGTATTATTGGTATTTCTCAAATCACAATATAAATACCGGAGTTGCTGTTAGCACAAATGGACCATCAGGTCCATATATTGATGCTTTAAAGGCGCCATTGTTGGCTCAGGATCTCACTCCCACAGAGGAATATGATCCAACTGTTTTTATTGATGACGACAATACGCCTTATATAATATTCGGTTACAAAGCAGGGTATTATATTGCAAAACTTAACGACGATATGATATCACTTGCAGAAACACCCAGACTTATTACCATCGACAATGGATGGATTGATGATGCAAATTTTATTCATAAACATAATGGGATATACTATCTAAATACTCATGGTGCCGCCACACGTTCTTATAACCGCTATGCCACAGCCACAAATATTTATGGACCTTATACCGGCAGATATTTAGGTCCTGCCTCAAGTTACCCTGACGGATATCTTGACCATTTGACTTTCTTCTCATGGAAAAATCAAAATTATTATGTATACGGATCAACAACTAAAAGAGCAGATGGATCAACGAATTATTATTATCGTAATACTAAAATCGGGGTCTGCAATTATAAAGATAACGGGGATATCTCTCTTGATGCTTTTACTGCATCGTCTGTCTTAGGTGTTGGACAATTTGATGCCGGCTGGGATCCAATACAGGCTGAATGGTATTTTGAAGCATCGGATGATATAACAAAGGGTCAGAACGAAAACGGATTTGAAATTAAGAATCTGAGCAACAATTCATACCTGAATTATCCAAATGTTAAGAATATGGCACCAAACACTAGTATAAGCTTTTATGCTTCATCAGCCAATTCTACAGCCGGGACTATAGAGGTTCATCAGGATAGTACTACCGGGCCTTTATTAGGGTCTTGCGCAGTACCAAAAACAGGAAGTTGGACAACATATCAGACTGTAATATGTAACCTTAATAACAGTGCCGGTACCAAAAACCTGTTCTTCGTTTTTAAGGGAATTGGTACCAAATTACTAAGGTTAGACTGGTTTAAATTTGAAAAGTAGTTTTTATAGGTGCCCATAATTTATTCTTTTTTATATTCTTGAAATGAAAACCATAATAATTACATTGTTTCTGGCATTTTTAAACTTATCATGCAAAAAGCCCCAAAATGAAGGACCTGATCCTAAGATACCCCAAAAAAGCATTATCACTGTTGATGTTCAGCGCGAAATAAAAGCACTGCATGGTAACGAGGTTGGCATTAACCTCAATTATCTTATGGACGATGCCTATTTATCAGGAATGACGTATCATTCAACCGTAAATTCCCTGAAAGAAACCGGTGTGAAAATTTTAAGATATCCCGGCGGTGAAAAGTCCGACAATTACTTTTTCAGCACCCCACCCTACGATAAAGCAAAACCAGTAGCTGCATATTGCAATTGGCCTGCCACCGAGTCAAGGTTTTTTAATAACGACCTTACTGCCAAATCTCTTGTTCTCGATTTTGACGAATATATGACAGTGTGCCAGCAATTAGAGGCGACCCCACTGGTAGTTGTAACCTACGATGCCATGTACAGTACAAGTACCTGCGGTACAAAGCCTACCCGCAACGAATTATTAAAAAATGCAATGGAGTGGGTGCGATATGCAAACATCAAAAATAGCTATAATGTTAAATTGTGGATGATTGGGAACGAATCCTGGAACGACCCTGGTTACAATGGAAAAGTTACCCCACAGCAATATGCCCAGGATATCGCCCAGTTTGCCGATTCAATGCGGAAAGTGGATCCCAGTATCAAAATAGTTGCAAATGGCCGCAACGATTGGTGGCAAACCCTGCTTCAAAGCAATGCATCCTCAAAGATCGATTTCTTGGCCTTAAGCAATTATCTTCCCTGGAAGGTTATTACAAGCTACGAAACCTTTGCCACAGGAGCAAGTGATGTTATTCTTGAAACCAATGATGCCATTGGTGCAATTAGGAAGTATGCCAAAGAACCAGACAAGAACAGGATTAAAGTTATTCTTGCAGAGTATAGTTCAACCGACTGGAGCAAAGGCTGGCCAAGTATTAACAACCTGGGGCATGCTTTGGCTAATTTTCAGCAATTGGCCGATGCCATAACAAAACCCGAAGTTTATGCAGCATGCTTGTGGAATACACGCTGGGTGGATAACGCTTCCAATTCGTATTACCTGAATGATGCTTTTGATGCTACAGGTAAACTAAATGCTTCGGGCAAGGTACTGTCTGTTTTGGGAAAAAATATATTGAAACTGGTTGTTGAAGCCAATTCCTCTTCAAATACAATTAATGCTTATGCCATGTATGACAAGGACAAGAATTTCCTGAATATATTTTTGTTAAACAAAAACAAGGCGGAACAGGAAATAGACCTGAAAATTTCAAATTATCTGTCCAATTACGAATACCAACTATGGCATTTTAAAGGCACCGGTATTGATGATAAAGACCCTCTTTGGGGTAAAGAAGGCAGTCTTAACAAGGGATCGGCTGGTCCAACCTTTGTTTTACCTTCAAATTCCGTAACAATGATACAAATAAAAGGAGCCGGAAAGTTCTGATGGCTATTGGGCTGCTGGAAGATTGCAATTTTCTTATGAATTTAAACCATTAAAAGTACTCCAGATGAAAAAACTCATTTTAATTATTTCACTGGTATGCCTTGGCATTCAAGGTAATGCACAAATTTTTTCCAATTCCGGTACCCTTTTCGATTCCGATTGGCGTTTTCATCCTGGAGGATCACAAAGGGCAGAGAATCCTGACTTTGACGACTCTTCCTGGCGATTGCTGGATTTGCCCCATGACTGGAGTATTGAGAACCTTCCCGGGACAAGTTCTCCTTTCAACAGAGATGCCATAAGCCAGGTGAGCGGTGGTTTTACAACAGGCGGAACAGGATGGTACCGCAAAAGTTTTATAGTACCTGCCGACCAAATGGGTAAAAGGATCATCATTCAGTTTGACGGGGTTTACATGAACGCTGAGGTGTGGATAAACGGTAAATCCTGCGGCAATCACCCTTATGGTTATACTTCTTTCTGGTTCGATTTGACTGACCACATAAAATTCGGCCAAAAAAATGTGATTTCAGTAAAGGTAAGAAACGAAGGCGAAAACAGCCGCTGGTATTCCGGTTCGGGAATTTATCGCCATGTATGGCTAAAATTGGTCAATCCCGTACATGTAGCTCAGTGGGGAACTGCTGTAACTTCATCCGAAATAAAAACAAACTCTGCCAAAGTAAATATTTCGGTAAAAGTGAACAATCACTCCGGAAATAATACAACGGTGAAATTAGTAAGCAGCATTATCAGTCCCGATGGTTCAGCAGCAGGAAAAACCGAATCGGAACAGTTAATTTCATCCAAAGATGCAGCAGTTTACGCAAGGGAAATTTTAGTCACCAACCCTAAATTATGGGATATTGAATCTCCCCAGTTGTACAAAGCCATTAACGAGGTTTTTGTTAACGGGGAGCTGGTGGACCGTACCGAAACTAATTTCGGTATCCGGAATATTCAGTTTGATGTTGTCAATGGATTTCAACTAAATGGCAAACCATTGAAGCTGAAAGGAGGTTGCTTTCATCACGATCATGGGCCTCTGGGAGCTAAATCGTTCGACCGGGCGGAAGAACGAAGGGTGGAACTTTTAAAAGCCAGCGGCTACAATGCCCTGCGCTGTTCGCATAATCCCCCTTCATCTGCATTTCTTGATGCCTGCGACCGCCTTGGGATGCTCGTAATTGATGAGGCGTTTGATATGTGGCAGTATCCGAAAAATCCTGCTGATTACAGCTTATGGTTCTACCAATGGTGGAAGAAAGACATTGAAAGTATGATTAAGCGCGACAGGAATCATCCATCGGTGATACTATGGAGCATCGGAAATGAGATACCGGGGATGGATTCGCAGGAGGTTGTTGAAACGGCACGGATGCTTGCGGAATTTGTAAGGAAAACGGATCCTTCACGGCCTGTAACTGCGGCAGTGAATAATCTTAATCCGAAGAAAGACCCCTATTTTGCCGCACTCGATATTGCCGGTTACAATTATGGATCAGGAGGTGATCATCTTAAGGAGAATATTTTTAAGACAGACCATGATCGTGTTCCTTCCAGGATAATGATCCAGACAGAATCATATCCGCTTGTGGCCTTCCAGAGTTGGATGGATGTACTCGATCATCCATGGCTTCTTGGTGACTTTGTCTGGACTGCCTTCGACTATATTGGTGAGGCGAGCATTGGCTGGCTGGGTTACTGGCAGAGGCAGGATTTTTATCCCTGGAATCTTGCATATTGCGGTGATATTGATATATGTGGCTGGAAACGTCCGCAATCGTTTTACAGGGATGCTCTCTGGAAAAATAACCAGTTATCCGTTTTCGTTGAACCTCCTGCTCCTTCTTTTAAAGAAAATCCTGAACGAATGTCATGGAGTAAGTGGCATTGGACAGATGTTGTCAGCAACTGGAACTGGGGTGAGTATGAGGGGAAAGCAATGAAAATTGTGGCATATTCCTCCTGTGAAAATGCAGAACTTCTGGTTAATAATAAATCATACGGTAAAAAACCCACCAACAGATCAACGCAGTATACAGCAAGCTGGGATGTGCCTTATCAGAAAGGTGAAGTCAGGGTTGTTGGTTACCAGGGAAATAAAGCAGTTAACACCGTCTTCATTAAAACTGCCGGAGATGTAGTACAGATTAACTTATCCGCTGACAGAAAGATCATTAAGGCAGACGGACAGGATCTGAGTTATATTACTGTTGAACTGGCCGATAAAAACAATGTCAGGAATCCCCGGGCAGAGAATCTGTTAGAATTCCAGATTGAAGGAGCCGGTACTATTGCAGGAGTTGGTAACGCCAACCCGGTAAGCACTGAAAGTTACCAGGCTCATCAGCGAAAAGCCTGGCAGGGAAGGTGCCTGGTAATAGTCAGGTCGGCAGGTAAGCAGGGTAACATCCTTTTGAAGGTATCATCAGAAGGGATCCCCTCTTCTGAAATCTTAATTGAAACAAGGAATACAACGGAACCGGAAAAGCAGATAACAGATTATGTTCAAAAATCTTATAAAGATGGTGCTTTCACAGGGATTTCGAGATCAAAATATACGGAT
>CALMJY010000052.1 GCA_937864815.1 uncultured Bacteroidota bacterium | reverse complement strand
ATAAAATGCAATGATGATGTATCGGATTCTGTTGAGGACCAGTAAGCGGTAAAATATGAGAGCGAGCTGAAGGTGCCTTCGAAGTATCTCAACCCAGCCGGCAAAGCTGTGAAATTTGAAGCGTTGTCAGCACCTTTGTTCGGAGAATGCCATTGAGTCAACCCTTCGACTTTGAGCTTACCTCCTGCGTCGGTTGAATCACCAAGTGATTGGATAAGTTGTTGCCAGTCATCTTTACCGGGCATTCTCCAACCTTCGGGGCATATTTTCTCATCAGCAGCGATATAACCATTATACAAAGCCCCATACGGATATTTAAACATGGAGGAATCATTATTATACCATGATAAAGCCGGACTGCTGTTATTGTACCATTCCTGGTTTTTAGTGATTAATGTGATTTCAGTACCGTCATTTAACTTTGTGGTCCTCAGATTTTCTGCCATCCAGACCTGGTTCCCGATCATTACTGTCTCATAAACATTCCCATCGACATCCGTCACAGGATCAGTTGTACCATCATCTTTTTCACATCCGGTAATTATGAAAATGATGAAACCGGATAAAATGATCAGATATTTTAGCAAAGCAGACATATATAATTAAACATAAAAGTATGTTATTTATTGTATTCAAGCACCTGTCCGTCAGAAAGGAGTCTCTCCCTGATCTCATCATAAGAAAGATCGTGGATAGCCTTGTTTTTATCAAGTGCCATTGCTGCAACAGTGCCGGCACTCTGTCCAAGTATCATGAATACAGGTTCCATTCTGATAGACCCGAATGCAATATGTGAGCTTGAAACACAAACACTTACAAGGAGATTACTGTACTCCTCTTTTTTGGGAAAAATCGATCCGAGGTCAATCTTGTAGGGCTTTGGAGTGGGATGTTGCACATCACCTTCATTTTCAGTAAATCCTTCCGGTGTTATATATCGTTGTGTATTATGTGAATCGAGGTTATATGATCCCATACCAATGGAATGAGGTACATCCCTTTTACTGAGGACATCGTTTTCAGTCATCACATATTCACCAATCATTCTCCTGGCTTCGCGTACATAAATATTATATGGCCAGTACCCGTTATCTGCAAATTCATCCTTTGAATAACCCCAGCGCGACATTTCAGTCCTGACTTCAGCAGGAACACGTTGATCATTTGCAATAAAATACAGAAGCCCTTTCTGGTATGTAATGTGTTCATCTATAATTTCTTTTCTTCTCTCATATGAAGCATCGGGATAGTCATAATTCATACCAATATTATCAAAGCTGAAAGGTCCGTGATTATTTACATCCAGTTTCCTGTTAGGTATAGCATCAAACTTATTGAAAGTTCCTCTCCATCCGGCTTCATATATTCTGATCAGAAGTTCGTACTGTGTTGAATCATACCCTTCTGGTTTCATGAAGGGAATGCGATTTTCAGGATGATCGGTAAGACAAGTCCTGTAGCAATATGCCTGAATTCTCTTATCTGCATCGCCCCTGTTTCCCGGCGGATCGGGTGAAATTCTGGGCAGGAGACCGCTTGAAGGATCCCCCGGAATCCTGTATGGACTGATTTTCAGATTATCAAAATCGTGATGTTTAACCGGTAAATCCCCTACCTGTACACCGTTCCATTCTTCATTATACTGAACACTTCCTTCTCTTCCTGTATGATAGCTAACGCCTGCAGCTGCCATCAGGTCACCTTCGTAAGTCGCATCAATAAATATTTTCCCACGGAATATTTTCCCGCTAAGGGTTTTTATTGTGATAATTTTACCGTCTTTCTTTTCCACACCCGATGACCTGTCGAGCCATTCGTTTCTGTAGACAGTGAGATTGTTATCTGAAATCATTTTCTCAAAAGCTTCTTCGGCAGCGTGTGGTTCAAAGAGCCAAATTGTTCGGAATTCCCCGTCTATTGCAGGCGTCCCCTGGCCCTTATTCCCGAATTCTGACTGCTTTTGCCAGTTCCACGATTCAG
>CALMJY010000051.1 GCA_937864815.1 uncultured Bacteroidota bacterium | reverse complement strand
GCCATAAATATGATCCCTCCTTCCTCAGGATGATCTGTTGTCAACCATTTTTCTATCTTTGCAGAAATTTTTGAATACAATGAGCAATTTGCATTTAAGTGAACAGGAGCAGATAAGAAGAAATTCGCTGGCTGAACTCAGGAAAATAGGTATTGATCCTTATCCTGCTGCTGAATATAAGACAAACATTTTTGCACAGAAGATACTTGACGAATATGATCCGGTACTGAATAATTTCCAGGAAGTGGTACTTGCAGGCCGTATCATGAGCCGCCGTATTATGGGGAATGCTTCCTTTGCAGAAATAATGGACTCATCAGGAAGAATTCAGATTTATGTTCGTCGTGACGATATATGCCCCGGAGAAGATAAAACCATGTATAACACGGTTTTCAGGCATCATCTTGATATTGGAGATATTATTGGTGTAAAGGGAAAGGTATTTAAAACCCAGATGGGTGAAATAACTGTCCATGTAAATGAGTTTACCCTCTTGTGTAAATCAGTACGACCTCTTCCCGTTGTAAAGGAAAAAGACGGAATATTCTTTGATGTTGTTACTGATCCCGAAATGAGGTATCGCCAGAGATATGTCGACCTTATTGTAAATCCAGGAGTAAGAGACGTTTTCAGAAAGAGGACACAGATTATACAATCAATGCGCGAACTTTTCAATTCGCATGGCTATCTTGAAGTTGAAACTCCGATCCTTCAGCCAATACCCGGAGGAGCTGCAGCAAGACCATTTATTACACATCACAATACACTCGATATCCCATTGTACCTGAGGATTGCCAATGAGTTGTACCTGAAACGGCTGATTGTGGGAGGATTTGAAGGTGTTTATGAATTTGCCAAGGATTTCCGTAATGAAGGAATGGACAGAACCCATAATCCTGAATTCACTGTAATGGAGATTTATGTAGCTTATAAGGATTATAACTGGATGATGAGTTTCACAGAAGAGATAATCAGAAAGGCAGCAATGGACCTCCACGGTACTACTGATATCGTTTATGGTGACAAAAAGATCAATCTTAATCCACCTTACAATAGGATCAGTATGACTGATGCAATTAAAGAGCATACAGGTATTGATATCACAGGAATGAGTGAGGATGAGTTGCGGAAAGTATGTGATAAGTTGGATGTTCCCAACTCCCCCGAAATGGGAACAGGAAAGCTTATCGACCAGCTGTTTGGAGAGAAGTGCGAACATCATTATATACAACCTACTTTCATTATTGACTATCCTGTTGAAACTTCGCCGCTTACAAAGATGCACAGAAGTAAACCTGGTGTAACAGAAAGGTTCGAACTGCTGATTAATGGGAAAGAGATAGCTAATGCATACTCTGAGCTCAATGATCCTCTCGATCAGATGGAAAGGTTCCAGGATCAGCTCAGGTTGTCTGAAAAGGGAGATAACGAAGCAATGTTTATAGATCTCGATTTTGTCAGAGCGCTGGAATACGGAATGCCTCCGACATCAGGGATGGGCATGGGTATTGACAGATTAACGATGCTTTTGACCAACCAGCCATCCATACAGGATGTACTGCTTTTCCCCCAGATGAAACCTGAAAAGAAAACCGTTTCTTCTGATGCTGATGAGAAATATATTGAAAAAGGTATTCCAAAAGAATGGATTGATCCTCTTAAGAAACTTGGTTTCACTACAATCGGGAAACTGAAGGAGGTTGAGAAACATACAAAACTCCACCAGGACTTGTGTGGATATAACAAAAAAAACAAACTCGGATTGCAGAATCCAACTCAGGATGATGTTAAAACCTGGTTGAATTAAACTTTGGGAATCCGGAAAATCCGGATTCTGGTTAAACTTTCTTTAAATAATCTGAGTATTATGAATTTGTTTAAAAAGCTCTTTAAACTATCCGGAACCGGTTTTACCAAAAACCAGTATTACGAGTCGATTAATATGGCTCTTAAAAGACTTAACAATGGATATACGATGCTTCATTATCCGTTTTTTGTGAATGAATCCGATAGTTTTATCAAAGCTCAGGCTAATCTTACCGATTACTGTATTTCATTGCTCGATTCTATTGAAAACAAAGAAGTTGTGGAGATAGGTTGCGGTAATGGCGTTCAGTCGTTATATATCTGGCAAAGGTTCAATCCTGCAAAAATTACGGGGATAGATCTGAGCATGGCGAATATTGAAATTGCGATTAGAGAAAAGGAACGGATGAATGCTGAAATGGTCAGATTTCTGGTCGACGATGCCCAGAATATGAAAAATATTCCTTCAGAGTCGGTGGATGTGCTGCTTAATATTGAGAGTGCATTTCATTATCCCGATAAAACTGCTTTTCTCAAAGAGGTTCACCGTGTGCTTAAACCCGGGGGACAGTTTCTTATAGCCGATATCCTTACAAAACCAAGGAAGAAGAGGATAAAATTATGGAATAATTCCATGTCCCTCCATTTCTGGAATCATAATCAGTATAATGAGGAATTCAGAAAACTACAGTTGGAATTAATTAATAATGAGGATATTTCTGAAAGTATAAAAAAAGGCTGGGCCATGTACAAAAAATGGCTCCCTGAAATCAAAATGAAATCCTTGATTCAATGCCTTGCATTCAGAATTTTCTATGTGATTAATGTGAGGATAAACCTGTATTTACTAAATAAACAGCAGTACCAGGTATTTGCAGGGTATAAACGTGCTGCCTGATAAAAGAAATATATATGCTTAACATTCTGAAACATCCGCTTCTTACCCATAAACTGGCAATCCTCAGAAAAAAAAATACGGCAACAAAAGAGTTCCGTGAAACTCTCAAGGAAATAGCAGGATTAATGGCTTATGAAATAACGAGGGATCTTCCTGTCAGAAAAATCCTTATCGAAACACCTCTCGGTCCCTGTAATACAGAGGAGCTAGCTAGCGATATTGTACTTGTACCAGTACTCAGGGCAGGGCTTGGAATGGTTGACGGGATTTCAGCCCTGATACCAAATGCCAGGATTGGTCATATCGGAATCTACCGTGATCATGATACTCTGAAGCCGATGAAATATTATTCAAAGTTTCCGGGAAATATTTCAGAATCAATTGTAATGGTACTCGATCCTATGCTGGCTACAGGTGGCAGTTCATCTGATGCAATAAGTGTACTTAAGGATCATGGTGCTAAAAGCATTAAGCTGGTTTGCATTGTCGGAGCACCGGAAGGGATAAAGCGGATTACCTCCGATCATCCGGATGTACAGATATATATTGCAGGCCTGGATGAGAAACTTAACGAAAACGGATACATCGTTCCCGGTCTGGGAGATGCCGGGGACCGACTCTTCGGCACAAAATAAGATCAATGAGCCGTTGCAGTCCTGGTATCATCACACACTCAATAACAGGTATAACATTCTTTGCTGCAGGGCTGAAAATATTCAAATGGCATTAGGAAAAAATCCTGTCTCAATGCATCATATCTGATTTTATTATGTCTTTATCATGGAATTTAAAGGCAAAAAACAGATAAAAGATGAAAAAACTCAGCTCAATTACAGCATTAATCTTAATCCTCTTTCTGACTTTAACATGCCAGGCACAGCCCAGAAAGACTGTACATGGAAACAACAAAGTTGTTACGAAAGACAGGGAGGCAGGCTCATTTTCAGGGATCAGAGCAAGCACTGGCATTGATGTATATCTCAAAC
>CALMJY010000050.1 GCA_937864815.1 uncultured Bacteroidota bacterium | reverse complement strand
GAATTAATCAAGTTAAATTTCCTCAGAATGATAAGATTTTTTGCAATTGCAGTCTTTATGACAGTGATGTTTACAATTGAATCCTCAAATGCTGCTGGTAGTCAGGATAGTGTAACAATAATTGATTCAAAACATTACAGCAATGTCTTTGGTGAGGTGCGAAATTATCGTGTATTCCTTCCTCCTGGTTATTTCAGTAATAAGGATAAACGGTATCCGGTAATCTATTTTTATCATGGATGGTCACAGCGCTACTTTGGCAGTGGTCCGGACGGATATAATCACTTTGAAAAGGGTGATGATAACAAAGGGGACAATATTGCAGCATTTGTTTCTGAAAATGAAGTTATTGTTGTTAAACCTGATGGATATAACAGGAGTGTAAATGAAGAATACTACCTGCGGCCATATAATGTTGGTCCGGTTGAAACTTCCCGGCAGTTTCCCTTATATTTTCCTGAACTTGTTAATCAGATAGATGCCACTTACAGGACAATACCCGACAGGAATCACAGGGCTATTTCAGGTCTTTCAATGGGAGGATTTATGTCTTTCTGGATAGGAGGGAAGTATCCAGACCTGATCTGTGCGATTGGTAATTTCTGCGGTTCTGCAGAATTTATTGTCGGACCAAAAGATTTTCCTGTTGAATACAGGAATATTGATCTGTATAAAAATTATAACGGAGTCAAAGTAAGACTGAATTACGGTAATGAGGATTTTATCCGCTATTATCACCGTGATCTTAACAAGGTCTGGCTTCAGGTGATGGATAATTACGAATATGAAGTATATGAGGCAGCTCACTCAACATGCGGAATGGGAGAGATGTTCAGTTTTCTGAAATCAGCATTCGAAAATCCACCGGCAAAGCCCGAAAAATGGAACCATATTGATGTCTATCCTGAATTCAGTGTATGGAATTATACTGTTAAAACTGATCGTGATGTGCCTGGATTTACAGTACTGGAAAAGGTAAATCAGAGAGGTTTCAGATGTGCTGTCAGGCAGCACCTGCCTGATGGCGAAATCCTTCCGTTTGTTAATGTTTCAGTCATTACCCCACCGGTATACGAGAAAAATACAATCTATACCCTGAATGATATTGACCTGATAACTAAGAAAATAAGAAGTTACCTGGTTGTCAGTGATGATTCAGGTTGCCTGAAGATTGATTTTAATGGCAGTCTGCATGAAATCGGTATTAACAGGACAGATGACGCTGCAAATATCTCTTTTGGTTCATACACAATAGAGAACATGAAATATGCAAAGCATAAAAGTGATGTCCGTATCAGGATTACTTTGCTTAATAAAGGAATGAAAAAAGGTGAAGGTGTTAAGGCCACTCTGTCTGCTTTCAGAAAAAGTTCAGTAGTTAGCACAGGAGAATCTTTTTATAATATAATAGATATCAATGGAACACAGAAGTCAACTTCTGATTTTGTATTCAGGACTTTAACAGATACAACTATAATAGAAAGGTTTAAGCTTACTATAACTGACCGGAATAATAATTCATGGACTGAATACTTTGAAGTTCCCGTATTCAGGGGTGATCTGCCAGTACTGAATGATTACCAGGTGGCAGACGGACGAAAAGTTATTGTTGCTGCAAAAGGTGCCGGAGCTGATACCTTAATTCTGGGAACCGGCAATGGAGACGGAATTGCAAATCCGGGAGAAACAATTTCCATACTGGTAAAAGACGGTGACAAGCTGAGAAGGAGTGAGATACTCAGTGCTGATGATTTATTAAATGTAAATGGTGAAAACAAAAGATTGTCTGATTACTGGGGAACATATGATCATGTTGGCGGATCAGCCAAATATTCAGCAGCAGTCGTTTCATCTTCAGTAAAGGGAGATAAAACATTAAGCATGGTGGTTGAGTACTGGATGCCGGATGCTCCTGATCATATTATTAAGCAGGGAATTGTAAATCTGAAGGTTACCGGAAATGATAAAACTCCCCCTTCTGTAGATTGGGCAAAGATTACAGGAGACAATACAATAATGATAAAATTGACCGATGGTTCAGGTATAAAGCAAGTTGGTGTTAGAATTTCTCTCGTTAACGATCCGAAAGTTATCAGCAGTTTTATTTTGAATAATGAAGGGATTAACGGTGACAGAGTAAATGGCGATTTGATATTCAGTTACAAAATACCGGTTAAGGGATTCGGATTCTGTAATATGGAAATTTCAGCGTCTGATTCATTTGACAACAAGATTGAATTCAAGGCTCCTGGAATATATGTAGTGCATTAATAGTCATTGACTTAAATATTATGTATCATTATGGACTTGATTTCTAACAGCAGCTCACTCCTGCGGGGTTCAGTTCAAGAAAGGGGCTGTCTCATAAATCCGATTTTACCCCCAAACCCCCCAAGGGGGGCTTCAAATCAACTGATTTTCAATAAGTCCCCCTTGGGGGATTTAGGGGTGGATTTAGAAAAAGAAAATTTTGAGACACACTCGTACTGTTTGTAGAAATTAATCATAAGCAGATAGATGAGCCCCATCGGGGCGATCTGTATGAGAAATTCGGTATAATTGTAATTAATTTGATAAGTAATATGAGAAAGAAAGCATTTTTAAATAGAGCCTTTTTTGTGTTTGCATTTTTTGGAGTCTGCATCTTCACGACATTTTCCCAATCTGCCATAAAAGGATCCCTGGTAGTAAAGAAGTGCCAGGATTTTAATGTCACCGGAGATGGATCATCTGCCGAATGGGACAAAACTAAGTGGATAAAACTGGAGATGAAGGAGGGAGGCAAATCAGATTATCCGACAGCAGTCAAGGTGCTATATTCCGAAACGGGGATCTATTTTTTATATGATTGCAATGATAAGAAGCTGACCTCAACACTTGTCGGTGATTTTCAGAATATCTTTACAGAGGATGTGGTTGAGATGTTCTTGTGGACAGATGAAAGCTTCCCTGTGTATTTTGAATATGAATTATCACCGATGGATTATGAGTTGCCTATTATTATTCCGAATTTTAATGGAAAGTTTTACGGATGGCAACCATGGCACTATGAGGGAGACAGAAGGACAAGGCATGCAACATCAGTATCAGGGGGCAAAAAGGAAAGCGGAGCAACGGTTTCCGGATGGAAAGCCGAGTTCTTTATCCCTTATAAACTGCTTGCACCGTTGAATAATGTTCCTCCTCAATCTGGTACCAAATGGCGCGCAAATATGTATCGTATTGATTACGACAATGGTACAACATATTTTATCTGGCAGAATGTTGTCAGGTCATTCCATGAGTACAACAAATACGGAACTTTTATTTTCGAATAGCCAAGAATCAGCAGACTATTCTGATTGTTTATTTTTTATTCGTATAGACAATTTTTCCGCCAACGATTGTCATTAGTGACTCAATCTCTTTGATACTGTCAACAGGGCAGGTAAGAATGTCTTTATTTATAATAGCAATATCTGCAAGTTTACCGGGTTCTATGCTGCCTTTGACTGATTCTTCAAAGGAGGCAAATGCATTATTTATAGTATAAATTTTAAGCGCCTCTTCCCTTGTAATTGCTTCTTCGGGTATGATGACTGATCCTCTTTCCGTTTTCCTGGTGATCATTGACCACATTGCCAGGAATGGATTATATGGGTTAACTGAACTGTTTGCATCGAGCTTCACCATATGGTCTGAGCCTCCGTTGAGCATGATTCCTGCATCCAACATGGTACGGTTCGGATGGAAAATTCTGATTCTTTCTTTTCCCAATATTAAATTCATCGCATCCGCATCCTTATAAAACCATGCTGCTTGTATATTGGCATAAATGTCCATTTCCCTCATAAGTGCAATGGCTTCATTGCTGAAAAAATTCCCGTGGATTATCGAAAACCGTTTACCATTGATACTACTTTTTCTGTTTACTTCTTTGTAAACATCCAGAAGTAAATTAACAGCACCATCACCTGTAACATGAGCTGTAAAACTCCACCCTGATTCGTTTGCAGCCGATACTATTGCCAGAAGCTCATCCCTGGTGAAATTGACTATTCCTCTGTACGAAGGATCTTTTATGCTGTATATCTGGAAGGCCTTCTCACCCCATGGTTCTTCCATAAATGCAGTACCTGTAAGTATTCCTCCATCAAGAAAAACTTTCAGAGGACCGATCTTTACCCATTTATCTCCGGCTCCGGTTACCTCCGGATAACCTTTAAGAATATTGTTTATCGATTCTCTAGTTATTAATTCATCCGTCTGCAGCAAAATGTTTTGCAGAATTCTTACAGTCAGGATATTGCTGTCAGCCATATCCCGGTACATTCTCATCGTTTTTAAATCTCCTGTACCTGCACAAATACTGGTTATCCCATACTGGTTATACTTCAGCATCATTTTGGTGAATGCTTTAATCCATTCCTCCTTTGAAATTTCTCTCTTTGCAGGAATTTTCAGAACAGGAAATGCTGAAGCTCTGATAAAGCCGGTTGGTAATCCGGTCAGTTCATCTTTTATTATTCCAGGATCTTTAGACTGCTTATTAATTCCTGATACTTTCATGGCGCAGCTATTTATCATGCCTCCGAATGATCCATTAAGAAAAACAGGATGCTCAGGAGCTGCAATATCAAGTTCAGTGAGCGTTGGCAGGCGCATTTCCTCAAGCCTTGTTGAAAAGAATTTGCTGAAGATTATCCATGAGCCTTTTTCTTTCTTTAATGTCTGATCTTTAATCCATGCCAGCAACTCTTCAATCTTATGAACATCCGGAATTTCTTCATCAAGTTCACTTAAGGCGGCAGCATCAGGATGGAGATGAGCATCATTCAATCCTGGAATTACGGTTTTTCCGTTAAGATCAATTATTCTGGTGGATTTTCCTGTTATTTTTCTGATTTCTTTGTTTGAGCCAACAGCTAAAACCGTATCACCCGATATTGCCACAGCTTCTGCAATTGAAAAATTACTGTCAACGGTAATTACTTTTCCGTTTATCAAAACAATATCAGCATCCATTTTTGATTTACAGCTGTTGGCTAAAAGGAGAATTGTAACCAATGAGAAATGAATAATTTTAATATATGGAATGTGAATTACATTCATATTAGTTTAATTTTAACCTTAAAATTATTCAAAATATGAGACCAAAACTAATTATTGCATTTATTGCCACTGTTTCAGTTTTTCCTTCATTATACAGCCAGTACAGACCGGTGTTGTTTTTCAGGGAAGACTGGAAAGAGATTCCTGCAGCTACTCCTGTAACTCAAAAACATGTTGCAAATCCAGACCTGATACTTGGATTATACGGATCTGGTTGTGACAGTATTAAAAAGAGCCACCATGATACTCCTGCCGATGATCCATATTATATCTGGTCCGGACTTTGCCAGGGAAACTGGGCGCTTACTCTGAAGCATAGTAAATCCTATGTTGACCTCACAGGCTATGCAAAGATCATGTGGCGTTCCAAACAGGCCGGTATCAGGTGCCTTCATATTGTTCTTAAGCTGGCAGACGGGACATGGCTTGTCAGCAGTCAGGGCGATTGTATATCCAGAGACTGGAGGATCACAGAGTTCAACTTAACGGATCTCAGCTGGTACACTTTGAATATAAAATCGGTTATTGAAATAAAACCTGTTAAGGATCCTGATCTTTCAAAAGTTGATGAGATTGGTTTTACTGACCTTATGACCGGCGGAGCCAGCGATGCCTGTTCCCGACTCGACTGGATTGAGGTTTATGGTAAACCAGTGCCCCGTAAGTGATCGGTTTCAGGGTTTTGCCACCAAGTCTACCGCCCATATGGAATAATGGGAACATCAAAAATATAAC
>CALMJY010000049.1 GCA_937864815.1 uncultured Bacteroidota bacterium | reverse complement strand
TTATTGGCGTCCTCGGAATGGCAAGGATTCCTTATGTGAAATGGTTAAAATGGATACTTCCGATTCTGTTAATGCTGGTATTACTCGGATTCCTGCTTCTTATCCCTACAGTGACAATGCAGCTCAACGGTTTTTAAAATGTTATCCGATAACCTACACATAGGTGGTTACCGGTATAGTTCAGATTAAAACCCTCACTATATTTATACCTATTTGCTTTACTTTTTGTTAAACCATTCTTTTGATTCTGTGCTCCTTTAATCGCTACCCTGCAAATATCGAATACCCATACTACAGTAAAACCGGTAAGCGCCAGTGCATAATTCTGTTCAGCAGTTTCAATTTTCTGGTCAATCTCATTCCTCTCAGTCTGGGTGGTAGCATCATCCCAATCATCTTCAAACTGATTTATTCTGTCATTAATAGAAGCAGCAGAAACTAAAAATGTGAGAAGGGTGACACTCGTAATTATTGCATTAGTCTTTTTCTTCTCCACATAATAACCACCCAGACTTGGAACCAGAATCGAAAGCCCCATAGCTCCTGGTCCCGCAAGAGGCTTTTCTCCTCTGACCTGAGCAGTACCAGGAAATGGATCTGTTACTGGTATCTGACTCGAAACAATAGTGACTACAGCCTTTAATTCACCAGAAATCTCTATACGGTCATTATCAATATCCCAGTAAATGGTCTTCAATGAACCTGCTGTAATATTCTTCCCGAAATCTCCCCTCACAGATACAGGTATTATTTTCTGTCCCGATTCTGAAACAAAATGAACTCCGATTTCAAAAACTTCATTGAAGAATGCTCCTGTAATTGAGTAATTTATAACAATAAGGTTATTTTCAAGCCTGAAATCAACATCTGTTATTGTTGCAAGAGTCTTCTGACCATTTGATATTCTACAGGTTAGAAAGAAGAGAATTAAAGAAAGAATTACTATTCGCATTGATATGTTAAATTATAATTCCTCAATCTTAACACTATTTTAATTTGAAATAGAAATTGCCTTTCAGGGAAGTTGATTCCCATGGTGTCTGTGCCCTGTTTGAATTTCTCTCAACCGAAGTTCTTACATTTTTAAAAAATTCCTCAATTGATAAACCGGGAACTTTTATATACTGCAGGATGGCTGATGTATAGAGGCCATTTTTCCCGCTGCCGTCAGAAGCAGTTTTTCCGGGTGATGTTGCATATGCAATTATTGATCCGGAAGGAGCATTCATAAAGGCCAGACCACTACCCTGCCCTCCTGCTCTACCGCTCCACTGACGTTCGAAAGGATTATTCCTGCAAGCATCAAGAATGACAATATTCGTAGTACTCCCTGCAGCTTCCATTTTACCCAGTAATCTGCCAGCATCTATGCAGTCATAATCCACATCCTGTTCAACTTTCAGAGCAGCATCTATCGGTATCAGGTAATTATTCCCCTTCACCTGTATTCCATGACCGGCATAATAAAACAATCCTACATTATAACCTTTAAGTTGTTCTCCGAAGTCATCCATGGCCCTCTTCATGGTTTTCTGATCAGCATTTATATAGTACAGAACTTTAAATCCCACATCTGTCAGAGCCTGTTTTATGGCAATAGCATCATTAACAGGATTCAGAAGAGTGTTCCCATACGTATAATCTGCGTTACCAATTACAAGGGCAAGCCGCTTTTCAGAATAGGATGCATCTATTTTGGTAACAGTGTAAATTATAGTTCTGACTCCTGATAAAGATGTTCCATTGGCATTTGATGATTCTATAACCAACTCATTCAGTCCATCCTGAAGTGTTATTTGGCGTGTAAAATTGTATTCATTCTCCCTGCTGCCCGGAAGTACAGAAAATGCCTTACCATCGTTCAGAACCTCATTATTTATTAGCAGTTTCAATCCTGTTAATCGTGAGTCCGAATATACCGCTCCGGATATTTCAAATACCGGAAAGTCTGTTCTGGTACTTAATGAATCAGGTTTTTTCCACTGCACCACAGGAATAGCATATCCAATTCCTGCGGTAGTAATCTTTTTCTCCCGGGAGTTTATAATAACCATTTTAGTTTTACTCTCACCAGTCTGGCACCTGAGTTGGTTGAAAGAGAAAATGCACAAAAGCACCATTATTGTATACAGATGCCAGTTCATGATTTTCGTATTAGATATGATATATCTGTACCTTTAAAACAGTTAATAATTATTAAGGTACCTCAATTTAAGAAATATTTCCCAATAACAGGGTTCAAAGAAACTTTTACTTTATCCGAATTACCATCGACCTTCTAAAATCAGGCAGCGGTACGATCGCTCCTTCAGTTTCTACAATAGACCATTTATCCTGCCATGGATCATAGATTTCGACGGTCCCGGCCGGATCCGGAAT
>CALMJY010000048.1 GCA_937864815.1 uncultured Bacteroidota bacterium | reverse complement strand
GTGGTTCTGCTGATCTATGTTCTTGCCCGTCCTCAGGCTACGAATAAATTTCAGGATGTTACTACAGAAGGAATAGATATTGTTCTTGCCCTCGATATCTCAGGCAGTATGCTGGCCCGTGACTTCAAACCAGACAGGCTGGAGGCCTCAAAAAATGTTGCCACTGAATTTATTTCAGGGAGACCGTATGACAGGATTGGTCTGGTGGTTTTCAGCGGAGAAAGTTTCACCCAGTGCCCTATTACCACTGATCATGCTGTTCTTATCAATCTGCTTCGTGATATTGAAAGCGGCATGATTGAAGATGGTACCGCCATTGGAAATGGACTTGCCACAGCCGTTAACAGGATCAAGGATTCCGATGCAAAAAGCAGGGTAATAATACTTCTCACTGACGGTGTTAACAACAGGGGAGAGATTGCTCCTGCAACTGCAGCAGACATAGCTAAAACCTTTGGTATCAGGGTATATACGATTGGTGTGGGTACTAAAGGAATGGCTCCTTATCCTGTCCAGACGCCATTTGGACTGCAGTATCAGAATATGCCCGTTGAGATTGATGAAGACATTCTCAGAAGTATATCAGACCTTACCGGAGGGATGTATTTCAGAGCAACAGATAATGATAAACTTGTCCTGGTCTATAAGGAGATTGATAAGCTTGAGAAATCAAAGATTGATGTAAGACAATTCAGCAGGAAGGATGAGAAATACCTTATTCCTGCACTGATTGCATTCATCCTTGTTGCCCTTGAAGTATTGTTGAGAAATTCTTTATTCAGAAATTTAACTTAAACGAAAAAGGAGCAAGATGCAACTGTTCAGATTTGCAAATCCGGAGTTCCTTTATCTGCTGCTGTTGCTGCCGGTAATGGCATTATTTTTCATATTGGAGATTTACAGAAGGAAAAGAGCAATAAGGAAAATCGGTGAGCTGAAACTGGTATATGACCTTCTCCCTGAACTTTCATCATCAAGACCGGTTATAAAGTTTATTAACATTATGATTGCCGTTGCAGCATTTATTATAATGCTTGCGCGTCCTCAGTTCGGCTCGAAAATAGAAGACGTTAAAAAACAGGGTGTGGAGGTAATTATTGCACTTGACGTTAGTAATTCGATGCTTGCCGAAGATATTCAGCCTAACAGACTTACCAGGGCAAAACAGGCTATTTCAAGACTTGTGGATAATCTGGAAAATGATAAGATTGGCTTAATAGTTTTTGCAGGAGATGCCTATACACAGATACCTGTTACAACCGATTATGTTTCCGCAAAAATGTTTCTTTCTTCTATAGGTCCGGAAATGGTCCCCAAGCAGGGGACTTCAATCGGAGCTGCCATATCACTGGGAATACGATCCTTTAGTCCGGGTGAGGAAAAGAGCAAAGCTATGATAATTATTACAGACGGGGAAAACCATGAGGATGACCCTGCTTCTGCAGCAGAAGAAGCTTCAGAGAAAGGAATTGTGATTCATGCTATTGGCATAGGTTCTGAACAGGGTGTCCCTGTTCCTGTTGTGACAGGAGGTAAAAGAGATTTCCTTAAAGATGTTGATGGGAATACAGTTATCACCAGGCTTGATGAGGAGATTCTTAAGAAAATTGCATTGTCCACAAACGGAAATTATGTCCGTGCAAACAATTCAAATATTGGACTTGATGAAGTATATGGGGAAATAGGAAAAATGAAAAAACAGGAACTTGAAAGTACTATGTATACAGAATATAACGATCAATTTCAGATATTTGCAGCAATAGCATTGTTTTTTCTTATTCTGGAATTTATCATTATGGACAGGAAAAACAGAAAACTGGCTAATATCCGATTGTTTAAATTCAAGGTTTAATTCACATTATGGAATAATGAAAATGATTGAAAAATACAGTATTAAAAAGTTGTTTTACCGCGTAATTATATGCCTGGCTTTTATGCTGTCACCGTTTTTATTATTTGCTCAGGCTGATAAAAAATTTATCAGGCAGGGAAACAAGGAATACAATAAGGGAAAATTTCAGGAATCAGAAGTTTCATACAGAAAGGCAATTGATGATAACAGGCGGTCTCCGGATGCTGTATTTAACATTGGCGATGCCCTGTATAAGCAGAATAAGTATGAAGAGGCAGCTAAACAATTTGCTGATAATGTAAATATGAATGAAGACAGGGAGAAAAAAGCTTCTGGACTTTATAACCTGGGAAATTCATTTCTCCAGAGTAAAAAACTGAAGGAGAGCATTGAAGCATATAAGGGATCATTGAAACTGGATCCGGATAATTTCGAGGCTAAATATAATCTTGCCTATGCTCAGGATCTTCTTATGAAGCAGGAACAGCAACAGCAACAACAACAGCAGAACCAGGATAAAGAAAATCAGGAAAACAAGGATCAGAAAAATGATCAGAATAAACAGAACAATGATCAGCAGAATAAGGAACAAAAGGAAAATCAGCAGAAACAGCAGCAGAAACCAGAAGAACAGACCATATCCAGAGAGGATGCTCAGCGTCTTCTGAATTCACTTGCAAACGATGAGAAGAATGTACAGGAAAAAGTTAAACTTGCAAAAGCAGCCAGGGAACGGAAATTAACAGTGAAGAACTGGTAACAAAATATCGAAATGAGGAAAAGTACACTATACAGGTTAGTTTTTATTATTTCAGTTTCACTTTCGCTTGCCGTATCTGCCCAGGATGTATCAGTAAAGGTGCAATATCCTCCTGTAGTGACAACAGGACAGCAGTTTAATATTACCTGGACTGTGAATTCAGGTGGAGGAGAATTTGCTGCCCCTTCCTTCAGCCCATTCTATAAGCTTATGGGACCACAAACATCATATAGTTCGAGTACCCAGATCATCAACGGAAGGATGTCCCAAACCACATCATATACTTATATTTATTTCCTGCAGGCAGTATCAGAAGGTAAATATGTGATACCACCGGCAACATTTACTCTGAAAAATAAAACTTATTCATCCGATTCATTATATATTGAGGTAGTTGGCGACGGCTCGCAGCAAAAAGGTGCTTCATCCAGCCAGGCTTCTGATCAGAATGTGGAAACAGGAGGGAAGGATATCTTTGTCAATCTTCTTCTTAGCCGCAAGGAGGTATATCTGGGAGAACCCATAACAGCAACAGTCAAAATCTATACAAGAATAAATATCGCCGGACTAAATGAGATTAAGTTCCCTCAGTTCAATGGATTCATGAGATCCGATCTAAATACGCCCCCTTTGACATCGCTTAACCAGGAAAATATAAATGGCGTAATTTATGGTACCGGAGTAGTTCAGCAGTTCCTGCTGTATCCTCAGAAAACAGGTGAGATTGTTATTGATCCCGTACAACTTACAGTGCTGATTCAGCAGAAATCTTCACAAAATGATCCTTTCTTTGGTGATTTTTTTGCCACCTATCAGACAATTCCAAGAATGATAGCGAGTCAGACACAAAAAATCAAGGTTAATCCACTTCCTGGTAACCAGCCTGCTGACTATTCGGGAATAGTCGGAAAGCTTGATTTAAAGGCTGTAATGAATAAGGATACTGTAAATGTTAATGATGCAATAAATTTCAGGATTACAATTTCAGGAACCGGAAACCTGAAGGTTGCAACTGCCCCTTCAATGAAGCTTTCTCCAGATATCGAAGTTTATGATCCAAAAACAACTGAGGACATTAGAAACGGTTTAAACGGTACTTCAGGGACAAAAGCTTTTGAATATCTGCTGATTCCACGCCATTATGGTGATTTTACAATTCCTTCTGTAACTTATTCATATTTTAACACTTCAAGTGGCAGATATGAGCAACTAAGGACACCTGAATTCAGGTTTTATGCAAGGAAAGGATCTGAACAAAATACTGATATTACGGTTTATGGAGGGGTTTCTAAGGAAGATGTTAAATATCTTGGAAAGGATATAAGGTTTATTAAATCAGATCCCGGTGATTTATCAGTAACTGAATCTCATCTTGTAGTCAACAGATTCTATTACAGTCTTTTCGCTCTGGCTTTATTTATCTTTTTCCTCATCCTTTTTATAAGACGTGAACATGTGCGCAGAAATGCCGATTTATCAAAAGTGCGTAACAGGAAAGCCGGAAAAGTAGCTTCCAGAAGATTGCATGAAGCTTCTATCTGCTTAAATAATAACCAGCTGGACAAGTTTTATGAAGAGATACTTAAGGCCCTCTGGGGTTATCTTAGCGATAAACTTAATATACCTGTTGCTGAGATGACCAGAACCAGAATAGTCACAGTTTTGACAGAGAAAGGTATTAGTGAATCAGAATTAAGCAGCCTCAATGAAATCCTTGATAAGTGTGAGTATGCAAGATTTGCACCTTCATCATCCGGAACTGAAGCTGCCACAATTTATAATGGTGCATCAGGTTTTATTAAGTCACTTGAAAATTCAATTACCTGAAAAATGAAATCAAAATCAAAAATATACCTGCTTTTACTTCTTGTCTTTATGACAACCGGTCTTTTTGCGCAGGATAGCAGGAATGATAAATTTAATCAGGGTGTATCATTATACAGTTCAGCAAATTACCAGGAGGCACTTGACAAATGGATGGATCTTTACAATACCGGTTACAGATCAGCTAAACTGAACTATAATATCGCAAATGCATATTTCAAACTTCAGAATATTCCGGCAGCAATACTTTTCTATGAACGTGCATATCTTCTCGATCCTGCTGATGAAGATATCAATTATAACCTTCAGATAGCCAGAACAATGATCGTTGACAGGTTTCAGGAAATACCTGAATTATTCTTCGTACGGTGGTATAATGTCATTTCCCTTCTCATCTCTTCAAATGCATGGGCTCTTTTAAGCCTTTTTGCTTTCCTTATATGTCTTATTTCAGTTTCAATCTATATCTATTCAACCCGCTACCTTTACAAAGTATTAGGCTTTTGGTTTGCTGTTTCAATGTTAATTATCTCATCTTTTTCATTTGCCTTAAGTCATAGAAATAAAGGTCTGGTATCTGACAGTCAGAAAGGGATAATCTTTAGTCCGGTAGTCAGCGGTAAAAGTTCTCCTGATAACAGCGGCACCGATCTGTTCGTTCTGCATGAAGGTACCAAGGTTACCATTGAAGACCAGGTAGGTGAATGGTATGAAATAAGGCTGTCCGATGGCAATAAAGGATGGGTGCCTTTAAATAGTCTTGACATTATATAGAGGTTATGCAACTTATTTTGTATTTTTGATGTCTGATATTTACCAGTCAGATAATTATAGTTATGAAGAAGTCCCTGTTTTACATTTTGCTATTATTTTCGCTGTTTTCCTGCAAGAAAACTGAGTTTTCTCCTGAAGGCCCTACGGATGTCCGGATACATAACCTGACAACATTTGCTTTATATGAGTTGACTGTTGATATTGACACAATAGTAAATTATGGCAGCCTGAATCCTCAGAGTAAAACCGATTATATAAGATTTCCCAAAGCATATCCAAAGGCAACCATCTCGGCAAAGATTAACAGAAATGGATCGCTGGTAACCGTATCCACCGAAAAATTTGATTACACATTTATGCAGTATATGGGGCAGATGAAAATAACCTATGAAATCTATATGCCTCAGCCTGATAAGAATCTATTTGATGTTAAGGTTATTGCTGAAGAACCACTTGTCCTTAAATAAGCATATTTAAAATGTATGTAATATTTATACATTTGTCATAATTACCTGACAGATGGATGAGTTTATTACAGCATGCCCGCGAAATTGTTACAGTACATGTACTTTCATAGTCCAGGTTTCAGGGAACAGAATAAAAAGAATTCTTCCATTTAGCGGTAATAGGGCAACCCCTGAAGGTCCTTGTATTAAAGGCCTTTCGTATATTGAAAGATCGTCATCCCGCGACAGGATTATTTATCCATTGATCAGAAAAAAAGATGGAACATTTATTAGAATTCCATCTGATGAGGCACTGGATATAATAAGCAGCCGTCTTGGATCAATACGTAACAGATACGGTTCCCATAGTATACTCTGGTACAGGGGAAGCGGAATGTCGGGGCTGACAAACGAAATCGGATACTCATTCTGGAAGGCGTTCGGAGGTACAACGATTACTTACGGCAACCTGTGCTGGCCGGCAGGACTGGAGGCTGTGAGACTTACACTTGGCAGTGTAAAGCATAACGTACCATGGGATTTAGTGAATGCAAAAACAATAATAATTTGGGGGAAGAATCCTGCTGAAACCAATGTGCACGAAATAAGGTTTATTGCAGAAGCCCGTAACAGGGGAGCAAAGGTTGTTCTAATTGATCCTGTACGAACTCCCAGTGCGGATAAGACTGATATGATGTATTCCATCAATCCAGGTACAGATGCTGCACTGGCTCTTGCAATTGCAAAAGTGCTTATTGATAATGGTTTAATTGATTGTGAATTTATTAACAATCATGTTGCAGGGTACGAATCATTCAGGGATTCGCTGAATATTACACCGGAATCGGCGGAGGAAATAACCGGGATACCTGCCGGAGATATAATAAAACTGGCCTTTATGATTGGAAAAGGAGGACCTGTAACATTCCTCCCGGGTTATGGATTGCAGAGACATATTAATGGTGGTCAGACTGTCAGATCAATACTTGCTCTGGCGGTGATTACAGGAAATATTGGTAAGCAAGGTTCCGGTTTTAATTATGCAAACCTCCAGAGCTACATCTTTGATTCTGTCAAAGAACCTGATTCCTACTACCCTGATCCAAAGAATGACAGTCCTTTCCGTCGCACTTTGTCCATGGCAAAACTTGGCCAGGATATGATGAATGCTTCAGACCCTGTGTTGAAGACTGCCTTTATTGAACGGGGTAATCCAATACTCCAGTCACCTGATTCTAACAAGGTTTCAAAGGCATTTTCGTCAATGGAATTCAGGGTTGTGGTTGAGCAGTTTATGACAGACACAGCTAAGATTGCAGATATTATCCTCCCTGCAAAAAATATGTTTGAGCAGTCAGATATTATCGGTTCTTACTGGTCGCCCTATGTACAGTTCAAACCGAAAATTCTGGAATCCCCGGGTGAAGTAATGCCTGAAAGCGAAATTTACTATGAACTTTCAAAACGCTTGGGATTAGTTTGTTCTGAAAATCAGATACCTGAGCCTGGTAATCAAAATATTGAGAATTGGCTGAAAGAAAGGATAAAGGGATATTCTGATCTGCAACTTGAAGACCTTAGAGATGGACCGGTCATTGCTCCCGGATTACAGGAAATTGCCTACCATGATTTTAAATTTGAGACCGAAACCGGTAAAATTGAGATCTATTCACAAACTGCTTATGAAAAATGGAATGTATCACCGGTTCCTGAGTATGTTCCAATTAAGCGAAAAGATGAAGAGAACAATTTTCCTCTTGTACTGATTACTCCAAATGCTTCCGGGCGTATACATTCACAGTTTGGAAATCTTAAGGTCATTGCAGAAAACTCTGAAACTCCTGCTTTAATGATCTCACCTGAGGATGCTGAAAGGAGAAAGATATCTGACGGATGCAGGATAAGGATTTATAACGAATCAGGCGAACTGTTTACAGCAGTAAGAATATCAAACAGAATTCCGTCAGGGGCCGTATTGTTGCATAATGGAATCTGGATGGAAGAAGGAGGAGGAGGTAATATTCTGATATCAGGAAGAGAAACAGATATGGGTTACGGATCAGCCTTTCATGATAATATGGTTGAAATTGAACTTGCAGACTGAAAATGAAAAAGGGATTTGTCTTTAATCAGTCATTGTGTGTTAACTGCAAAGCCTGCAGTGCTGCATGTTCTCTTGAGAACAATTTTACAGTGAAAGTCAGGAATGTGCTGACCTATAACCGTGAGGCAGCTGCATCGGTTCCTTTGTCACATCTCTCAATAGCCTGCAATCATTGTGAAATTCCGGTCTGTATGATGGGATGTCCTGTATCAGCATACAGATATGACTCCTTATCAGAAGCTGTGATTGTTGACGAATCAAAATGTTTTGGCTGCAAATACTGCGTTTGGAATTGTCCCTATGATGCTCCAAAGTATGATCCTGTAAAAGGTGTTATCGGGAAATGTCATTTTTGTTATTCCAGACTTGGTGAGGGTATTGAACCCGCCTGCTCATCAGGATGTCCAACGGGTGCCCTGAGTTATGCAGATTTAAGTGAATTAAATCCAATGAACACCACTGAATGGTTTCCGGAAAATGAATTATCTCCTTCGTTCAGATTTAAGGGGATTACAAAGAATATTCCCTTGAGGATTATTCCGGATTCACTATTCATAAAGAAAATAAATTCAGTACCGGAAGAGAAAAAGATCAGGAGATCGGACTGGAGCCTGATTTTATTCAGCTTCTTCTCAATGCTCTCCGTTTCTTTTATCGCTTCCTTATTACTTAAAGGTGAATTGAGAGATAGTCTTCTTCTGGTGATTCTGCTATTTTTACCCGGTGTATTTTCAGTATTTCATCTCAGTAAATGGTACAGGGCGTGGAGAGCTGTTTTTAATTTTAAATCCTCACCACTCAGCAGGGAAATAGCAGCATATTTGTTTTATGTGATTATTTCAATAACCTCAGTTTTTTCCCATGCCCCATGGCTGTTAGTTGTTGCAGTTGTTTCAGGACTGTTATTATTACTGGCCATTGATGGGGTTTATATTTACTCTCAGAAAGACCCTGTTGTATATCTGCACAGCGGACAGACATTTATTACAGCCCTTCTTCTTATTTCATTCCTGTCAGGTTCTGTCTGGCCTTTCATCTTTATTGCCTGCATTAAAATTCTGATATCAATTTATCTGTATAAACCTTCAGGGAGGAATATTGATATTCTGAGACATATACGTAATGCACTGCTGCTTGTGGCTGGTGCCAGTATCATCTCAGGAATCTCATACCCTCAGTTATCCGTAATAATTATTTTTTTAACTGGAGAATTCCTCGACCGCATCCTGTTTTATTTTGATTTTGAACCAACTAATATTAATAATCTGATATATAAACATATAGCTGAAGGAAAATATGAAACAGAAAGAGATTAACAGTTCAAGAATGCCGGTGTACAGGGATGCCGGATTTGAACTTTTCAATGCAGAACTTACTGCCGAAGCATTCAGGAAAGAGACAGAAAACAATCGTGAACCTGATAATTATATTTATTCGCGATACAGAAATCCTACTGTGGTTTCAGCCGAGGAGGAGATAATGAAACTTGAAGGATGCGACTGGGCTTTACTCACCCAGTCAGGTATGTCAGCAATAGATACCGCCCTTTCGGTATTTCAGAATGGTAAAGAAAGCAGGCCATGGCTTTTCTTTTCTGAAATTTACGGAGGTTCAATATCATTTGTGGAGTCAATACTGAAGAAGAGAAGAGGTCTGGATATACACTATTTTATGCCTGCAGACGGTGAATATGACCTGAAGAAACTGGAAGTCATGGTTTCTTCTTTGAAACCTGAATTGATATATATTGAATCTGTCTCCAATCCGATGCTAATTGTAACTGATGTTCCGTCTGTTGTAAAGATTGCAAAAAAACATGGTTGCAGAGTAATTCTTGATAATACATTTGCAACTCCATTTCTGTATAAACCACTTAACGATGGGGTGGATCTTGTTATACACAGTGTTACGAAATATTTTTCAGGACATGGAAATATCTCTGCCGGAGTGATTTGCGGGAATAATGATATGCTTATGAGGTCAGCTGTTGAGTACCGTAAATTTGTCGGACATATGTTATCGCCTGATGATGCATACCGGCTGGAAACACAGATTAAAACATTTAAACTCAGATTTAAGTCTCAGTGTGAAAATGCTTCAGCCCTTGCTGAGTTACTGAATTCCCATCCTGCTGTTGAAAGAGTATGGTATCCCGGAATGAAAGGCCATGCAACTCACTCTATTGCAAAGAAGCTTTTCAGTGGCAAAGGATATGGAGGGATGATAACATTTGACCTGAAAGGTAAGGGTAAAACTGAAAAGGGGAAGAAAAGAGACAGGTTTATATCTCATGTATCAGAGCATATTAAACTTATTCCCACTCTTGGCGATCCACACACTATTCTTATGCCTGTTGAATCTGTGTGGGGTGCAAAATATCCTGAACCTGGTATGATAAGATTATCAATTGGTTTTGAGGAGTATTCAGATATTCTGGATACGATTACAATGGCTTTGAATAAACTATAACAGCTCGTAATTATCGCCAGTCTACAGGATTTTTCCCATTTGCAAGCAGATAATCATTGCATTTACTGAAATGTTTATTGCCGAAGAATCCTCTTGATGCTGATAGGGGAGAAGGATGAACAGATTCAAGAACAAGATGCCTGTTCCTGTCAATGTTTTCTCCTTTCTTCTGAGCATATGCCCCCCATAAAAGAAATACTATATTCGATTTCTCCCTGTTCAATACGGAAATGACAGAATCTGTGAATTGTTCCCAGCCCTTTTTCTGATGTGACCCTGCAAGATGAGCTCTGACTGTAAGTGTTGCATTGAGCAGCAGAACTCCCTGACGTGCCCATCGTTCAAGATTTCCTGAAGCGGGTCTGCTTAATCCCAGATCAAGTTCAATCTCCTTGAAAATATTTATAAGACTGGGAGGAAATCCAACTCCGTCCCTGACAGAGAAACAAAGACCATGTGCCTGTCCGGGACCATGATATGGGTCCTGACCAATTATAACAGTTCTTACATCCGAAAATGGACAGAGATTAAATGCATTAAATATCAATCCTGCCGGAGGATATACCGTTGTCTTTTTATATTCTTCTTTAACAAATTGAGCAAGATTATTAAAATACTCTTTGTCAAACTCATCTTTCAGCACTGACTTCCAGCCGGTTTCTATTGCAACATCCATTTTTGCCCTGCGGATTTGTGTTGGACTTTTATATCATCTAAAGTAAATAATATTTGAAATTATACGAAAATAAATGGGCTGACCTTTTATTGTCAGCCCTCAACCCATTTTACCCACAAACCTAAAACTTGTGAAATCCTACAAATGCAGTGACTTTCAGAATTAAAGTGACACTGCATTATTGATTACAAATTTAAACAAAATTTAATTAAAATGCTAATAATTAGACTGTAATTTAGAGCTATTTTTTGAAAACAAAATAAACAGCAAGTAACGAATACCAATACTTAAATTACAGAATTCTGGCATAGATCTGCTTCGGATCGCCATCAGCATAAAAATCTTTAAGTGAGGCCTGGAGGGTATATCCGTTTCGCTGGTAAAATGCCTCTGTTGAAGCATATAATGGTCTTCCTGAAGTTTCAATCCAGAGAATTTTACCGCCGGCTTTTTTCACATCTTCCTCAACTGCTTTTAGAAGTAGTGAACCAAGCTTTTTATTTCTGGAATTCTGATGGACTGCTATCCAGAAGAGGTCCCAGGAATGAGTGGAAAAGTCATTCTTTGCATAGTTGGCAAATGCAACAAAGCCGTCATCATCAACTATTTTCATCCAGAGGTATCCGCTTTTTTCCTCACCCTTGGCCAGAGTAGCATCAGCAATTTCGAGTGCTGTCTGGATCTCAAATTCATAAAAAAAATCAGTTGACCTGAGTATCTCTTCAATTGCCTTCCTGTCTTTTGCTGTTATTCCTCGTGATATGGTTTGCATTGATTAAGTATTTAGATCGTCAATGATTCTTTTCAATACGTCGGGAAAATTATAACCTCCGGCACGTGTGGCAGCCATGAAACCTCCATTTGGCTGAATACAAGGATTTGCGTTTATCTCAATTACATATACATTATTATTATTGTCTACCCTGGCATCAACTCTTGCATATCCTTTGAGTCCGAAAAGTTTCCAGCAGTCAAGTGCCACATTCCTCAGCTTTTTAGCAACTTCAGCATCAAGCTTGTCTCCGGGGAAATCACGTACGGTATTATCATATTCAAAAGTATTGAATTCCCACTTTGCCTTATAGTCTATTATCTTAGGTCTGGATTCATCATACCCTACAAAAACAATTTCTGCAAGAGGCAATACTTCAGGTCCGTTTGGTCCGGAAAATACACTCATATTGAATTCCCGTCCGTCGATAAATTCTTCGATGAACCAGTGTGAATCACTCAGCCCTTTAAGTTTTTCTTCATATCCTGGTTTGCAGTTGAATACCGAATCGGATGTAATTCCAAGTGAACCATCTTCCCAAATTGGCTTAAGTATATATCTTTTACCGGGTTCAAGTAGCTTCATCTGTGAAGGTAAATAAGATGCAGGATTTGGAATTCCTGCCAGCTTCATCATCTGACTCGCAAGCACCTTGCTTGTGGTTAGGAAGATTGCCTCGTGTGAATTTCCTGCATACGGTATGCAGTTCAGATTAAGCAACGCGGGTACAAAATAATTAAGTTCACCCTTATTGTTGATCGACTCTACGAGGTTGTAAACAAAATCAGGTTTTTCAAGTACAAGGGTTTTAATTTCATCCATGAACTTTTCTGAAATTCCCTTCCTGTAAACATCAATACCAAGATCTCTCATTCCCTGCTCAACATGTACTACCTGATCCAATACATCAAGTTCGTCTTCAAGAGCACCCGGTAATGGCTCATTATAAATAATGCAGCATCTCCTCATAGAAAAAATCTAACCTTTTGATATTATTTTCTTATTCGCCTTTTATTCTCTTTATTGCAGAAGCCATTATCATCTCCAGTAATTTCTGGTAATCAATATTGTACATCCTGGCAAGGATTGGCAGATCTGAATGAACCGGATTCAGTCCGGCCAATGGATTTGCTTCAATAAAGCATATCCTGCCGTTCCTGTCTGCCTTCACATCAACTCTTCCACCATCAACAGCATCAAGTGCTTTCCATGCCTTTACTGCAACAGCTATACATTCTTCTGCAATGTCAGATGAAAGAGGTTCATATTTACAGTAGTCGTGATAATTCTCCTTAACATGAACTGAGTAGGGGAGATTATCGGCCGTTATAACTTCCATTCCACCGATTGCTATTGTATCATCGCCATGACCGATTACGCCAACTGTAAATTCCCTTCCCGGTAAATACTCTTCAACAAGAGCAGGCTGATTGAATTCCTTCAGAATCCATTCCACCATGCTGCTGAGTTCAGATATATTTTTTACCAGGCTTTTATCAGTTATACCTTTTCCGGTTCCTTCAGAAACAGGTTTAACGAACAATGGATAAATAAGCTTCAGATCAGCCAGATCCTTCATATCAGTTACAAGAAATCCCGGACTAACCGGGACACCTGCTTCAGCAACAACGAGTTTTGCAAGGTGTTTATTTAGAGAAATTCCCATTATAACCGGACCGCTGAATACATAAGGTATCCTGTACTGGTCGAGTATTGCAGGGACAACTGATTCTCTTCCATCACCAAACAAACCTTCTGCAATATTGAATACCATGTCCCATCTTTTGCCGGCGGCAAGGGCTTCTATAAGCTGAAATGCATTTCCAATCAGTTCAGTTTCATGTCCCATTATTTTTAAAGAATCAGCCAGGGCATCAACTGTTTCCTGCTTGTCAAATTCGGCAGTTTCCTCCATAGAATATCCACGGTCAAGATACCATGACCGCAGATCATAGGTTAAACCAATTTTCATTAACAGCTATTATTTTTCAGGATATTCGCATAATACCCCTTTGTAGTTACGCATTACTATTTTTTCGTCATTATGCTCAACCACATAGTTTGGCAGCAGAGGAATTTTACCACCTCCGCCGGGAGCATCGACAACGAATGTAGGAACAGCATAACCACTGGTATAACCTCTCAGTCCTTTTATTATTTCAAGGCCTTTCTTTACTGTTGTCCTGAAATGACCCGAACCGGGGATAAGGTCGCACTGATAAAGGTAATATGGCCTTACCCTTATTTTGAGCAGCTTATGCATAAGTTCTTTCATTACCGGAACATTGTCATTAATGCCTTTTAACAGAACTGTCTGGCTTCCCAGGGGGAAACCGCCATCAGCAAGCTTAATACAGGCTTTTGCACACTCATCGGTAACTTCGGCCGGATGAGAAAAATGCAGACTGATGAAAAGCGGATGATATTTTCTCAGAATGTTTACAAGGTTATCGGTTATTCTCTGAGGAAGAACAACAGGTATCCTTGTTCCGATTCTGATTATTTCAACATGTTCTATTTTCCTGATATTTGATAATATATAGTCAAGTATTTCATCACTAAGGGTGAGAGGATCTCCACCGCTTATCAGAACGTCACGAACCTCCCTGTGTGCGGCTATATAGCTGAAAGCCTTTTCGAAATCCTGCCTTCCAAGCTTATCGAGCTTTCCAACTGAATGAGACCTGGTACAGTACCTGCAATAGTTTGAACATACCTGGGTAACCGTAAACAGAACTCTGTCAGGATACCTGTGGACGATTCCCTTCACAGGAGAGAATGATTTTTCATGAAGCGGATCTGACTGCTCAGTGGTATGAGTCAATAACTCCTCAACAACGGGAATGACATTCCGTCTCATCGGATCTGAGAATTTTGTGTTGTAGATCAATGAAGCGAAGTAGGGAGTAATCCTTAAAGGCAGACGACCTTTCAGATTATTAATGGCCATAACCTCTTTCTCGGAAAGTTTCATGATTTTCTTTAGATCATCGATGCTGGTGAAAGCATTCCTGAGCTGCCATTTCCAATCATTCCAGGAATCGATAGTCGTTAGGGGGAAGAACCGTTGCCTGAAGTCGGTACTTCGGTTGCTAACTAACTGAATTGGGATTTCGTTTTGCGAAAAAATCGTGGTTTCCGCGCCAGGCTCTTCATCAGAAGAGCAACCCACGAGGCGACTCTCTTCACGGAGTGTCGTAGCCTCATTACTGTTAGCGTTCATAATTGCAGATGAGCAATTTCACCTTTTCTTTAAAATTTGTTTTGTTAAATTAATATTGGTTTTTATAATTAATTGGGACGAAAATAAATAATCTATTCATACATTGTATCATTCGACTGTCATAAATATTAACACAATTTGTATTTTATTAACACTTTGTTTTTCCTTAGTCTTTTACACATATCTTATATAATTGTCATTCATATAGTTACAGCAATTTAGTTTTAATCCTGCCTTATCTGGTTTTTACAGGTTTTTCAGATATTATTTTTCGACTCATTTTTTCTTCCACAAAAATATACTATTCGATATTATTCTTAATAGAATTTTACGATTCATTTAGCTTGATTAATTTATGAATGCATTTATTA
>CALMJY010000047.1 GCA_937864815.1 uncultured Bacteroidota bacterium | reverse complement strand
AATGCAATATTGGTAATGAATGTGATGTAAAAAAGGTTGGAGACTACCTGGTTCGCAACAACCTTCAGGTTGAATATCTTTTTAATAATGCGGGTATGGGATTATTTGTTAAAGCAGACTCCCTATCTGCTTCAATGATAGATAAAGTTTTCGAGGCTAATGTAAAGGGTATGATACTGCTTACTTCCGAAGTCCTGAGAATGACTCCGGAATCAGAGGAACTGACAATAGTAAATATAATGTCAACTTCAGCGCTTATTGGCAGGGCTGAAGAGACCATATACTGTGCGGCAAAGTGGGGTGCAAGGGGATTTACAGAGGCTCTTCGAGTTGAGCTTAAAGGAAAGAAACGGAATATCATTGCTGTTTATCCCGGCGGAATGAGAACAGATTTCTGGAACATGCCCGGACAGGTGCGTGATCTGTCAGCTTTTATGGATCCGGAACTGGTTGCTGAAAAGATAGTTAATGCCGTACTGCTTTCAGATAAGATGCTTGTTACGGATATAACTATTAACAGAAGATGAGGGGGAGACTTGGTGGCTGGGTGAAGGGGAGACTACGAAATCAGGATAAACGATTCATATAATCTTCATAACCGAACTCTTTTATCAGTCTGAATTTATTCTCTTTTGTCCATATGCCGATTGAGGGATGATGCACTCCATTGAAAGTGGTGGTTTTCACCATAGTATAATGAATCATGTCGAGGAATACAATTCTATCACCGGGGTTCAGTTCATTGTCAAATGACCAGTCGCCCATTACATCACCTGAAAGACAGGAATTTCCTCCAAGACGGTAAGTGGATTTTCCGCTAACCGGTTCAGTGGCACCAAGTACTTTGGGTTTATATGGCATTTCAAGGCAATCGGGCATATGAGCAGTAAATGAGACATCAAGAATAGCTGTTTTTATACCCTGGTTTTCAACCACATCCTCTACAGTGGCTACCAGTTCACCAGTCTCCCAAGCAAATGCACTTCCCGGTTCCAGGATTAGATGAAGTCCCGTTTTCTCCTTGAATTTTTTAAGTGTCCTTATAAGATGTTCACTATCATAATCCTTACGGGTGATAAGATGTCCTCCTCCCATATTGATCCATTTGATCTTCCTGAAGTGCTTTCCGAATTTAAATTCAACTATTTCCAGTACCTTTTCAAGAGCGTACGAATCTGATTCAAAAAGGACATGAAAATGAAATCCTTCAATGTCATCAGGCAATTTGTCACCAAGAGCTTCAGCTGTTACACCAAGCCTTGAGCCGGGACTGCAAGGATTATAAATTCCATGACTCACTTCAGAGAATTCCGGATTAATTCTTATTCCAGCAGAAATTTTTTTCGAATATTTATTTAATATATTCGAATATTTATTAAACTGGTAAACAGAATTAAAAGTTATATGTGAACTGTATTTCAGGATTTTATCAAAATCATCCTCTTTAAAGACCGGGGAATATGTATGGGCAGGTGATCCGATTTTATCAAAACAAAGTCTTGCTTCGTCTGCTGAGCTGGCAGCCGCACCGGTAACATATTCCCTGAGAATGGGAAATACACCCCACATGGCAAATCCCTTGAAAGCAAGTATGATCTCTGCACCTGATTCATCCGCAACACGTTTAATCAGAGACAGGTTTTTACGGAACCTTTCTTCATCAATAAGGTAACAGGGAGATGGAACAGAACTATAATTGACCGACATAAATACAAATTATGATTGTATGATTTGTTTATTATAAGGTATTACGGTATTACGGTATTACGGTATTACGGTATTACGGTATTACGGTATTACGGTACGAGGGTACGAGGACAAACCACCAAACCGTCGCACCGTCGCACCGTCGCACCGTCGCACCGTCGTACCGTCGTACCGTCGTACCGTCGCACCGTCGCACCGTCGTACCGTCGTACCGCCACACCATCATACCTCAAGATCTACATCGTGAAGTTCAACCCATGGTAGTCCAAGCCGGTTAAGTTCAGTCATGAAAGGATCAGGATCAAACTCCTCAACATTAAATACTCCGGGTTTCTTCCATATCCCTTTGAGGTACATCATTGCACCGATAGCAGCTGGCACACCTGTGGTGTAGCTCACACCCTGGGTTCCGGTTTCGGCATAAGCAGCTTCATGACTGCAGTTATTATATATATAGTATGTCTTTTCTGCCCCGCTCTTTATACCTTTTATCCTGCATCCGATTGATGTCTGTCCTTTATAATTTTCTCCCAGTTCTCCCGGATCGGGAAGGACAGCCTTTAAGAACTGAATAGGAATTATTTCCCTGCCTTCAAACATGATAGGTTCAATACCTGCCATTCCTATATTCTGAATAACCCGAAGGTGAGTGAGGTATTCCTGTCCGAATGTCATCCAGAATCTGGCTCTCTTCAGGGTTGGAAAATTTTTAACAAGTGATTCAAGCTCTTCATGATAGATAACATATGATTCTTTTGGTCCGATATGCGGATAATTCAGAGGTTTATGTATAGCATGAGGTTTTGTAATAACCCACTTGCCATTCTCCCAGTACTTTCCATCCTGTGTCACTTCCCTGATATTAATCTCAGGATTAAAATTAGTGGCAAAAGGTTTACCATGATCACCTGCGTTGCAGTCAACTATATCAAGGTAGTGCAGTTCATCAAAATGATGCTTAGCGGCATATGCTGTAAATATCGATGTAACACCCGGATCAAAGCCGCAACCAAGTATTGCAGTCAATCCTGCCTTTTTATACCTGTCCTGATAGGCCCATTGCCAGCTGTATTCAAATTTGGCTTCTTCAAGCGGCTCGTAGTTGGCTGTATCGAGATATGATACACCGGTTTCAAGACATGCATCCATAATATGAAGGTCCTGGTAAGGCAGTGCTACATTTACAACAAGGTCAGGTTTGAATGACTTGATAAGCTTTACAAGCTGAGGTACATTATCGGCATCAACCTGTGCTGTTTTTACCCGGTTTCCTCCTATTTTTTCTGCAATGGCATCACATTTTGATTTGGTGCGGCTTGCAAGCATAATCTCGTGAAAGACATCAGGCAGAGATGCCATTTTATGAACAACAACAGTACCAACACCACCGGCTCCGATTACCAATACTTTTCCCATTTTTCTGATCTTTAAATTTTATAACTTACATGAACGATGCAATCCTGTCGTACAAAACAATTTCAAATATAAAACTTATAAATGACCATTCAATGATATTACTCATTTCAGTTTAATGAATATCTGATACCAAATTGTTTAATGCGGGTAACTATTTCTGATTATATTTGTAACCCTAATTCTCTTGTAGAATTCTATGAAACTTATTAATCCGCTTCTGATTCTCAGGATATTAAGTATAATTCTGTTAATTGAAACAGTTTCGGTTCTTCTTTGTATTCCTGTTGCTCTCATATACAATGAACCACCGGAACCATTTCTGTGGTCGGCAGTATTCACCTTACTTTTTGCTGTGGTTTTCAGATTTGTCACAAATGTTGCTGATTATCAGAAATTCAGTAACAGGGATGGTTATCTTATTGTGGTACTGTCATGGTTAATATTCCTTGGATTTGGTACCCTGCCTTATATACTGAGCGGGACAATACCCTCATTTGTTGATGCCTTCTTTGAATCAAGTTCCGGTTTTACAACAACCGGTTCGACAATTATAACAGATGTCGAGATACTTCCTCATTCGATACTATTCTGGAGAAGCCTTACACACTGGCTTGGTGGTTTCGGATTCATTGTCCTTGTTATAATTATATTGCCTTCTATCAGGGTTACCGGATATCAGCTTTTCAGTCTTGAATCAACTTTACAGGAAAAGATTCATCCAAAAACCAAATCAATTGGTTACAGGATTCTGATGATTTACCTGACCTTAACAATGGCTGAGATCCTGCTGCTTGCAATCGGGGAAATGGATTTATTTGAAAGTGTATGTTATTCATTCGGCACAATGGCAACAGGAGGTTTCGCTACAAAAAATGACAGTATCGCAGGATACTCATCCTACAGCCAGTACATAATTATGATATTTATGTTCCTTGCCGGGGTTAGTCAGGTGGTCTACTATTATATAGTTAAACTCAATTTCAGAAAGGTTTTTCAAAATGAAGAACTCTGGTTTTACGTTGGTTCTGTTGTAATTGCAGGAGCTCTTGTTTCCTCAATCCTGCTGGCCAACTCCACAGATCACCTTGAGAAAGCGATAAGAAACGGTTTTTTCAATGTTATTTCACTGATTACAACAACGGGATTTGTTTCAACTAATTACCTGTTCTGGCCTGGATCTGCAGTATTATTTCTGTTTCTGCTTCTGTTTACAGGAGGAAGTACTGGCTCAACAACAGGAAACATTAAAATGGCCAGACACCTGATTGTTGTCAAGAACATAAAAAGTGCATTTGTCAAGATAAATCATCCTAATGCACTTTCAGGCATTAAATATCATGGCAAGACTATTGCAGAAAAGATCAATATATCAATACTTTCCTTTGTGGTGCTCTATCTATTCATTTTTGTAGCAGGAACTCTTCTGGTTGTATTCACCGGGCTTGATGTTGTTACATCCGCAAGTTCAGTGGCTGCATCACTTGGTAATATTGGGCCCGGTCTTGGCTCAGTCGGTCCGATGCACAATTATGCCCATCTGCCAGAAATGACAAAGGTAATACTTAGTCTGCTTATGATACTGGGAAGGCTTGAGATTATCTCCGTTTTCGCGTTGTTTACAAGGACATTCTGGAAAGTGTAAGACTGGCGACGGGCGACGGGCGACAGGCGACAGGCAACAGAAAGAATGTTACTGTTTCTGATTAACTGATTCCAGAGTATCAGACAAGGAGTTTTCTTACTCGATCAAGACTTTCGGGTGTACCCACATCCACCCAATAACCCCCGTCATCCTTCAGAGTATAAACAGGGTGCTCTGCCGCAAGCTCCAGATAGAGGTCAATCATTGAATACTTTCCCGGACGCATATAATTAAAAATCTCAGACTCAACAATATGCATGCTTGAGAAAGCTATTTCATCAAGTCCTGCCGAAGTAGAAACACCTCTGAGCTTCTCTTCCCCTGTTTCAACGTTTCTCCAGCCTCTCAACCTGCCTTCATCATCAACAAGGATAAAACGTTTACCGGGTCTGTGCCTGGTAGCAAGTGTTGCTATGCAACCCTTTTTCTGATGAAATCTGAACAGGGCCGGTATATCATAATCAGAAATAATATCCGCATTATATAACAGGAATGGATTATCACCAAAAAACCATTTTGCCTTAAACAGACCACCGCCATTTTCAAGTAAACCGTCCCTTTCATCAGACACAGAAATCCTGTAGCCAAGTTTCCTGAGATTTTCTATTTCCATCTCAACCTGGTCGGCAAAATGATGAACATTAATAATAATGTCTTCAAATCCTGATAAAAAGCATTTTTCTACAGCTCGGTGAATAACAGTTTTCCCGTTAATATCAAGCAGAGCTTTGGTAGTTGTTTCAGTAATTTTTCCAAGCCTGGTTCCCAGACCTGCTGCAAAGATCATTGCTTTCATTGTCTACTGGTCTACTGGTCTACTGGTCTACTGGTCTTCTGGTCCTCTGGTCTACTGGTCTTCTGGTCCTCTGGTCTACTGGTCTTCTGGTCTTCTGGTCTTCTGGTCTTCTGGTCTTCTGGTCCTCTGGTCTACTGGTCTTTCAGGCGATAACGTTTCCGGATTTAAGCTGCTGAAATATTTCTGTTGAGGGTACATTACGGACCGCCGTAAAAAGTTCAGGCAGTTCAACCGGAAGGTGACCTGAGTCTATTATACCGGTCAACAATTCTATAGCCGGTACAATACTTCCGGTGAATGTTGGTTTCTTTTCATATAGTCCTCTGAAACCGAAGGCTCCCAGTGCCTGCATCAGCCTGATCATGCTGAATCCTGCATAATATCCTCTGAATTCTTCCTTCTTTTCACCTGAAACACTGCAAAAGTTGTCAATATGCTTTTCTAGCAGTCTTGTTCTGGAATCTTCAGGAATATGAGCCTTAGCATCAAAAAGCAGAGACGCAACATCATATTGGGGCGCACCTTTTCTGCCCCCCTGATAATCAATAAACCAGGGTTCCCCTTCTACAATCATCACATTTGCCGACTGAAAATCGCGGTAAAGAAAATAATCCTGACCTGTTTTGAGAAGGAAGTCTGCCATTGTAATAAAATCACTTTCAAGACGCCGCTCATTGAACGGGGCAGCCAGGAGCTTCAGAAGCATATATTTGAAATAATTCATATCCCACATCATCGATTGCCTGTCAAAACTCTTATGAGGATAGCAGAGATCTGTATCAAGTCCCTTTATTCCATCAATCTGAAACCTGATCAGTTTCTCAAGAATTTTTTCATACAGATTCTCAGCTTCAGATTTAAAACCGTGTTGCTGAAGCCATGTAAACAAATTGGTATCTCCAAGGTCGCGTAAAAAGTAGATATACTTTTCAGGGATACTTGCATAAATTTCAGGCACAGGCAAGCCTTTGGAAATAAAGTGATGAGTAAACCCGATAAATGCTTCATTTTCTTCAGCATTGGCATTATATGCTCCGATAACACTCTTACTACCATCAAAAATGCGAAAATACTTTCTGTCGGAACCTGACTGAGGTAGAGCAACTATCCTGATATCCTTAACACCATAATACTTTTTGTATCCTTCAGAAACAACATCTATAATCTGCATCCAGTCTGTTTTTTAAATTTCAAATATCTTTATTATCTCTGAACCATGTGTCTTGTGTCTTGTGTCTTGTGTCTTGTGTCCTTTACAACTTGATAAATATCTTCTTCCTGTAGAGAATCAGAACTGCTGACCAGACAAGAAGCACCTGAAATAAGGCAAAAAAGAGGCTCCCGTTCATATTACCAGCCAGGGGTGCAAAGATTTTCTGATAGATCCATGAATATAGTGTTATCTTATCAGTCCCTGCAGCAATCTTTATATTCAGCATTGTTTTTGTCCATATGCCTGCAAGTGAAAAGGCAAAAATGGCATTAGTGCCAAATACCAGGAAGAAGGTTCCCCATTTCTGAAATTTAAAAACATCTGCAACAAGATAAATAAGCGCAAGAAATCCCATTGCCAGACCTGCTGTATACAGAACATAAGAGCTTGTCCACAGTGGTTTGTTAATCGGAAATACCATACCCCACAGGTAACCAAGACCTGCAGAGGCAGCACCAAATAAAAGAAGCTTGATTACGGCCCTTCCCCCTTCAGATGTTTTACTGATCATCTCACCGGTAAAATAGCCTATTAAAACAGTGGCGATTGAAGGTATTGTACTTAATAATCCTTCAGGATCAAATGGCACACCGAATCCTTTATATATGTGGTTAGGACCAAGTATTGCAAGGTCGACCTTTGCAGCGAAATTGGTTTCAAGGCTATAAGGATCAGCACCGCCGAATAATGCAAGCAATCCCCAGTATGCCAGCAGTATAACAGCAACAGCAATCCATAAAAAATCGCGTCTTACACTTAAACAAATAATTGCACCTATTCCATAAGCAATCGCTATTCTCTGAAGAACTCCCGGTAAGCGCAGAGCCGAATAGTCCCTCAAAAATTTAGGGAATATGGCAAGAAACAGGCCCACTGCAATAATCAGCAACATCCGTCGGATAATTCTTAAAACAGATCCTGTGTTAAATTCATTCCCATACTTTTTCAGGGAATAGAATGTGGATACACCAACAATAAACAAAAAGAAAGGGAATACGAGATCTGTCGGAGTACAACCATGCCATTTGGCATGACGCAGCGGGGCATATACATATTCCCAGCTGCCAGGTGTATTAACAATTATCATAAATGCAATAGTTATCCCCCTGAAAATATCGAGTGAAACTAACCTGTTGTTGCCCTTTGCCATGTGAATCAAAGAATTTGAGTGGTAAAAATAGTAATTCCGGTCAATTTAAACCGATTTAGTTATTATCTCTTTGATTCCATTTATTAACAGGTTCGTTAATGCAAACTGAATGAAACATTCCAATATTTAACTTTAAAAAATTACATTTGGGGAGAATCAACATATGAATCATATTTAACCAAAAACCAGTCAAGCCATGAGTAAAAAAAGGTGGTCATTCGCAGTACTTTTTGCAGCATTTTCAATCTTCTTACGCACACAGTCATACGCACAGACCACGGATCCTCCTTTTATTAAGTATGTGAATCATCCATGGGTCGACTCTGTGATGAAAACACTTTCAACCGATCAGCAGATAGCCCAGAGCATATGGATAGCTGCATGGTCAGATAAGGACATAGCTCATGAAGTGGAAATCAGCGATATGATAAGGCAATATGGCGTTGGCGGATTAATATTTTTCCAGGGCAATGCAACAAAACAGGCTGAGCTTACCAATTATTATCAGAGTATTTCAAAGGTCCCTCTGGCTATTGCCATGGATGCAGAATGGGGAATAGGCATGAGGCTGACAAATGTTGACAAATATCCTTACCAGATGACCCTGGGAGCAATCAGGAACGATTCTCTGATATACCATTTTGGCAGAGCTGTTGCCTTGCAGTTTAAGAGGCTTGGAATGCATGTCAACCTTGCCCCTGTTGCGGATATTAATAATAATCCGAATAATCCGGTCATCAATTACAGATCTTTTGGTGAAGACCGGGAAAATGTATCAGCAAAAACCATAATGTATATGAAGGGGATGCAGGACTATGGAATTCTTGCAACTGCAAAGCATTTTCCCGGACATGGAGATACTGATGTTGATTCGCATGAAGATCTTCCCAGAATTTCTCATTCCCGCGAAAGGCTGGAAAGTACCGAAATCTATCCATTCCGGAAACTCATTGATGAAGGATCGGGAGCGGTAATGACAGCACATCTAAACCTTCCATCGCTTGATTCGACTTCAGGATTGCCATCAACCCTTTCACCTGTGATTATTAAAGAACTACTCGGAAAACAACTGGGATTTAAGGGACTGGTTATAACGGATGCCATGAACATGCAGGGAGTAACTAAATACTTTAAACCGGGAGAAGCTGATGCAAAAGCATTACAGGCCGGCAATGATGTTGTGGAATTTGTTCTTCAGGTCAAAGACGCTTTAGATGAAACCAGGAATTATATTAATTCAAAAAAAATCAGTCAGGAGGAGATTGCACTTAAATGCCGTAAAATACTGGCATTGAAATACTGGGCAGGTCTGTCAGGAAGCAAAAAAATCAATACCGGTAATATTGATCAGGAATTATCTCCTGCATCTTCAAAGGCGCTTATCAGAGACCTTTATGCAAATGCACTTACAGTCCTTAATAATAACCAGAATATTATTCCGCTGAAAAATCTCGACAAAATCAAGATTGCAACAATTGCTGTCAACAGTAAAAAGATTACTGCGTACCAGCTTCAGATTGATAAATATCTGAAGGGAGACCATTATACTTTTGATCTGTCTGATGCAAAGACAGCAGATAGCCTTCTAAGGCGGCTTGCCGGCTATGATATTGTTCTTGCAGGAGTATACGGTCTCGACCAGAGACCCCAGAAAGGGTTTGGAATTACAGGGGAAATGACAGATTTCATTGACAAACTTGTAGCTAACAAGAGAACAATACTCACCTGGTTCGGAAATCCCTATGGTATTGCCAAAATACCTTCACTAGAAAAAACAGACGGTCTTATACTTGCTTACCAGGAAAACAAGGATACGGAGGAGCTTTCTGCCCAGCTTATTTTTGGAGGAATTGGTGCCAGGGGTGCACTGCCTGTTTCAATAAATACTAAATGGAAATCGGAAGACGGGATACTTACTCCGGGTAATCTGAGGCTTCAGTTCGGAATTCCTGAGAGTGCTGGTGTTTCATCATCTCAGTTGAATTACAAAATAGATTCTGTTGTTAATGCTTCCCTGGTTGCAAAAGCATTTCCCGGTTGTGTGGTAATGGTTGCCAGGAAGGGAACTGTGATATTTCATAAGGCATATGGTTACCAGACTTATGATGGAAGAACTCCTGTAAAAGATGATGATCTTTTTGATCTGGCCTCTGTAACAAAAATATCCTCTTCGCTCCCGGGATTCATGCTTCTTAACACAGAAGGCAAATTTTCACCTGACAATACCCTTGGCAGCTATCTCCCCTATTTCAGGAAGTCGGATAAAGAAAATCTTGTAATGAGGGATATTTTAACTCATCAGGCCGGGCTGACACCCTTTATTCCATTCTACAGGTACACAACAAAACCTGACGGAAGCTATAAGAGACATACATGCAGTCCGGTCTACAGTGAAAAGTATCCTGTTATGGTTGCCCATAATGTATATCTGTATAAGAATTACAGGAACAAGATGTGGAAACAGATCAAAAACAGCAAACTTCGGGAAAAGAAATACACCTATTCAGATCTTACATTTATTATAACGCCACAAATCCTTGAGAACATAACAGGGCAGAAATGGAATGAGTTCGTAACAGATAACATCTATAAAAAAATAGGTGCAAATGATCTTGTTTTCAATCCCTATAAAAAATATCAATTAAGCAGGATTATCCCTACCGAATATGATTCAACATTCAGAAAGCAGCAATTGCAGGGAACTGTACACGACGAGATGGCAGGCATGCTTGGCGGTATATCAGGACATGCCGGTCTGTTTGCCACAACAAATGATCTCATTAAACTTATGGAACTATACAGGAGGATGGGAAATTACGGTGGTGAGCAAATTATTGGACACGATGTTCTTGCAGAATATACAAGTGTTCAGTATCCTGAGAATGATAATCGCAGAGGTCTTGGTTTCGACAAACCAATGTTAAATAATTCACAGTTACCACCTGATAAGGCTTACCCTGCAAAAGACGCATCTCCATCAAGCTTCGGGCACACAGGATATACAGGTACCTTCGCCTGGGTGGATCCGGAAAAGGAAGTAACTCTGATTTTCTTTTCAAACAGAGTCTATCCTACCAGAAATAATAATCTGATTTCGGATCTTAGTGTCAGGGGATCGGTTTTACAGGCTGTATATGATTCAATAATAGAGTAATAAGTTGGCAGTTGGCAGATGGCAGTTGGCAGTTGGCAGATGGCAGTTGGCAGTTGGCAGATGGCAGTTGGCAGTTGCAATTGAAAAAGCCAGTCTGTAATCAGTCTGGCTTTTTTCGTGCCCAGGACAAGACTCGAACTTGCACACCCTTGCGAGCACCAGCCCCTCAAGCTGGCGTGTCTACCAATTTCACCACCTGGGCAGGTGGATGTGCCCAGAACAGGACTCGAACCTGCACATCATTGCTGACACTAGTCCCTGAAACTAGCGCGTCTACCAATTTCGCCATCTGGGCTCTATCGAGTGACAGCGGGTGCAAAAATAAATAAAAAAATGAAAAAACACTTCTTTGAAATAAATGTTTGTAAAAAAATTCACATCTGATTTATCTTTCTAATTAAAAGTTTATTTTTGCTGGCAGTTTTATTTATTATGAATAAAGGAAAGAAAGAGATATCGTGGTGTATTAAGCATATGGTTTTCAGGCCTGCATTATCTTTTTAATGTTTAGTCAGATATTATTAGATAACAAGGCCTGCAGAAGAATGCAGGTTTTTTTATAATTAAAAAGAACATTATGAAAATAATGAAATTTGGAGGAACCTCTGTTGGAAATCCTGACAGGATGAGAGCATTGATACCTTTAATCAGTGATAGTGAACAAAAGATTGTTGTGCTTTCAGCAATGTCCGGGACTACCAACAGCCTTGTTGAAATTGCAGATCTGCTTTATGCTGACAGGAAAGATGAAGCATCAAAAAAAAATGAGCAGCTGAGGACTAAATATCACCAGGTAGTAGATGAATTATATGAGACTGAAAAATTCAGAAAATCAGGTCATGAATTTATTGATACTCATTTTGAACAAATCAGAAACTATACTCCAGGGGCATTCACAAAACTCCAGGAAAAGGAGGTTCTTGCACAGGGTGAACTTATATCAACCTCTCTCCTTCACATGCTGCTGCAAGAGAAAAATATCAGGGCAGCACTGCTCCCGGCGCTTACTTTTATGAGGATCGATAAGGACGGGGAACCTGACTATTTCTATATAGAGGAGAACCTGAAAAGAGAACTCAGAAAATGTCCGAAGGAGAATATAATAATTACACAGGGATTTATCTGCCGAAATGCTCATGGAGAGATTGATAATCTTAAAAGAGGCGGAAGTGATTTTACAGCATCAATAATTGGGGCTGCCATACAATCATCTGAAATACAGATATGGACAGACATAAACGGATTTCATAATAATGATCCCAGGTTTGTTGAGGATACAAAAGTCATAAGAGAAATTTCATTTGATGAAGCAGCCGAACTGGCTTATTTCGGAGCTAAAATACTTCATCCTTCAAGTGTTAATCCTGCACGTGAAAAAAATATTCCTGTCAGGCTCAAAAATACAATGGAACCTGAAGATGTAGGCACTCTTATTACTGCTAACTGCAGGTGGGAGGATTACAAGGCAGTGGCAGCCAAGGATGGTATATCAGTATTGAGGATCAGGTCCGACAGGATGCTGATGGCATACGGATTCCTCAGGAAAGTATTCGAAATTTTCGAAACATACAAGACACCTATTGACATGATATCGACATCAGAAGTATCGGTATCACTTACAATTGATAATGCAAGTTATATTAATGAGATTGCGAAGGAACTAAGAGAACTCGGAGCTGTGGAAATAGAACAAAACCTGTCAATTATCTGCGTAGTTGGCGACTTCAGGCCGGAAAGAACAGGATCAGCACCTGAGATTTTCGAAGCTCTGAATACAATTCCTCTTAAAATGATATCATATGGAGGCAGTCCTTACAGCCTGTCATTGCTTATTGATACAAAAAATAAGGTTGATGCACTCAGACTGTTGAGTAAACACCTATTCAAATAGAATACTGAAAAATGCCGGAATTATACTGTTATAATTTCTCAAACTGAAGTTCGGTATTATTTAGACTGAATCTAAATCAACAACCTCATTGAGATCAGAAAAATTAATTACTTTGGTGAACTACTTTTAAAATAAAATCAGATGAAGTATTCACTATTCAAAGTAAAACCTTTTTCGCAGCTTATGCAGGAAGCAAAGAGCGATTCAGCCGGACTGAAACGGGCTCTTTCTGCAACTAATCTTATATTTCTCGGAATCGGAGCAATCATCGGTGCAGGAATTTTTGTCCTTACAGGTGAAGTATCCGCAAATTATTCAGGACCCGCAATAGTTCTTTCATTTCTTGTGGCAGCAGTTGCATGCGCATGTGCAGGATTATGCTATGCAGAGCTTACTTCTATGATTCCCATATCGGGAAGTGCATATACGTATGCATATGCAACTCTCGGCGAGCTTTTCGGCTGGATGATCGGATGGTTGCTTATTGTAGAGTATCTGTTTGCAGCATCAACGGTAAGTGTTGGCTGGTCAGGATACGTTGTAAGTCTTCTGAGAGATGTTGGAACCAATGGAATTCATCTTCCTGCAGCCCTTACTACCGCTCCTATAATATATGATGAAGCTTCTAACGGTTTCATAAGGTCGGTCGGCGGAATAGTAAATCTTCCTGCAATCTTTATAGTTTTCCTTCTCACAATTATTCTGGTGGTAGGTGTTAAGGAATCAGCCAGATTCAACAATATTATAGTTTTTATAAAAGTAACGGTTATCCTTATTTTTATTATCGCAGGCGTCTGGTTTATAAGCACAGCCAACTGGCATCCCTTTATACCTGAGAATACCGGGAAATTCGGTCAGTTTGGATTCAGCGGTATTTTGCGCGGTGCAGCAGTTATTTTCTTTGCATATATAGGTTTTGATGCTGTTTCAACAGCCGCACAGGAGTCAAAAAATCCTCAGCGCGACCTGCCAATTGGAATTCTGGGTTCACTTCTGATATGCACAATACTCTATATACTTGTGGCACTGGTATTAACAGGGATAGTGTCCTATACCCAACTCGGTGTTCCTGACCCTATCGCTGTCGGTGTGGATGCAATGAATAACAATTTTGCGAGAACATTTTTAGCACCTCTTATTAAACTGGGTGCTGTCGCCGGACTAAGCTCTGTTATACTTGTGATGCTTCTCGGCCAACCAAGAATATTCATGACTATGTCAAAAGACGGCCTGCTACCTCCTATATTCTCAAAGATCCATCCCAAGTTCAAAACTCCATATATGTCAACCATAATAGTTGGTATTGTGGCTATGGTACTTGCCGGCCTCTTCCCGATAGGCGTTTTGAGCAAACTTGTATCACTTGGTACACTCCTCGCATTTGCCTCAGTATGTCTTGCTATACTTATACTTCGCAAAAAGCAACCTGATACACCAAGGCCATTCAGGACACCATTCACACCATGGGTACCATTATTCGGGATCATTTCATGCCTGGGTGTAACAATGTTCCTCAATATTTATGCGTGGATCACTATGGCAATCTGGCTTTCGATAGGATTGATTGTTTATTTCACCTATGGAATGAGGCACAGCACTCTGAACAAAGCAACCAATGGTTGATGGGATTTCGGATTTCGGATTTCGGATTACCGATTACTGATTACCGATTACCGATTACCGATTACCGATTACCGATTACCGATTACCGATTACTGATTACCATTTACTCTATTTTATTATGAGACGCATATCTGTTCTCCTTCTTGCACTGCTGCTCGCAGCATGTTCGCCCTTAAGTAAATACCAGTCACTTCCGGAAGTAAAGGCATGGGAGACTGCTATACAAAAATTTGAACAGCTTGACAAATCGGAAAACTATCCCGATGAATCGGTTATTTTCGCAGGTAGTTCGAGCATATTGCTCTGGTCGACACTTAAAGAGGATATGGCTCCCTACCCTGTTATTCACAGAGGATACGGCGGAGCCAAATTGAGTGATTTAGCTGTATATGCCGGAAGGATTTTTGATCCTCATGTATTTCGAGCAGCTGTGATCTTTGTTGCAAATGATATTACCGGTTCAGAGCAGGATAAAAGCCCGGATGAGGTTCTTGCATTATATAAGAGTGTAGTCAAAACCATTCGTAAAAACCACAAGGACGTTCCTGTTTTCTGGATTGCTATTACTCCGACCACATCACGCTGGAAAGCATGGCCTCAGATTCAGAAGGCAAATATGCTCATTAAGGAGTACAGTGAAAAAAATAAAAACCTTCATTTCATTACAACCGATTTTGCCTTCCTCGGAAATGATGGCAAACCAAAAAATGAGTTATTCAGAGACGATCTTTTGCACCTGAATGATAAAGGATATGATGTGTGGCAGGAAATTATTAAGAAGGAACTCGACAGGGTTTTGAAGTAAAGAAACATTCTTATTAAACGATTTTACCCCCAACCCCCCAAGGGGGGCTTTCAAGTTTACTGATTTTAAATAAGTCCCCCCTGGGGGATTTAGGGGTGGAAATAGAAAAAGGGGCTTTTCATCCAGCCCCTTTCATATTTTAAGAAGGAAAATCTATTTCTTTCTTATGCTTTTATTCAGCAGATAATCATAATCCTTCGGGCCTTTATAGATACCGGGATAGGTTTTCCCCTCAACCTTCCGTTCAAGCTTTTTGAGAACCAATGATCTCTCACCCCTTACGGAACCTTTGGCATGATCAACATAATCAACCCAAGCCACAAACCACTGGATCTTATCCGGAATGATCTTCTGCGTCGTAATAAAAGCCGGATCTTCATCGCGAAGCTGGTAATTGTCATGATTCTCTTCCCATACATCAACGTAATGTACTATCGGGTCAAGATCAGCAAAAACAACTATTCCGTCATTATCGGTAAATCCCTCAATAATGCTTCTGGTCTGTGCATCCCAGTCTGCCAGTGTGGGATACAGGATAACGCTTGCACCTGATACTGCGTACTCGTCCCAATATTCCAGGACCTCAACTACAAGAAGGCTGGGTTCAACAACATCAAGTGTCATCATTGATTTGGACTCCTCTCCTTTTTTCGAATAGGCAGTCAGTACAACTTCATAATTTCCGGTAAGCTGGTAAACATGAACAGGATGTTTTTCTGTTGATATATAACCATCCCCGAAATCCCATTCAAATGATTCTGCATTTTGTGATGTGTTATGGAAAAATACCTCTGACCCGACTTTGGCTTTATCAATCTCAATGTAGAAATCTGCCTCAGGGTCTTTTGTACATGAAATCAGCACAAGAGGGAGAATAAGTGCCAGGTAAAATATCTTTTTCATATGCTTGTTATTAATTGTTAAAAATGTAATGTCAAATAGCGTGCCATTGGTGTTGAACCTGCAAATATAAAAATTATCATTATCTTTGCACTCCAATTTTAAGTCTTGTCTAAGAATGATAAAAATTACATTTCCCGACAGCTCCGTAAGGGAATACAACAGCGGAATAAACAGCCTTCAGATAGCTGAACAGATAAGCCCCAGACTTGCCAAAGAGGTTTTATCAGCAACTGTTAATGGTGAAACCTGGGATCTGACCAGACCTATCATTTCTGACGCCACCCTGAAGCTTAACAAATGGGATGATGAGGAAGGAAAGCATGCATTCTGGCATTCTTCGGCTCACCTTATGGCTGAAGCACTCGAATCGCTGTATCCGGGTATTAAATTTGGCATTGGTCCGGCAATTGAAAATGGATTTTACTATGATGTGGATCCTGGTGACGGTAAGGTAATTACCGATGCAGATCTGATTACGATCGAAAACCGGATGAAAGAGCTTGCCTCAAAAAATCTTACCTATAAACGCCAGGATATAAGTAAAAAAGAGGCTCTTGAATTATTTTCAAATAAGGGAGATGAATATAAGACCGAACTGATAAGCGAGCTTGAGGACGGAACCATTACAATATATTCTCAGGGTAACTTTACCGATCTCTGCAGGGGACCTCACCTTCCTTCAACAGAACCGATGAAGGCTATAAAGCTTCTCAGCATTGCAGGAGCTTACTGGAGAGGAAATGAGAACAGAAAAATGCTCACCAGGATATATGGAATCACTTTCCCGAAGCAAAAACTTCTTGATGACTACCTTGTATTTCTTGAAGAGGCAAAGAGAAGGGATCACAGAAGAATCGGAAAAGAACTTGAGCTTTTTACCTTTTCACAGAAGGTGGGAATGGGTCTGCCGCTCTGGATGCCTAAAGGTTCGGACATCAGGCAGAACCTGATATCATATCTTACATCTGTTCTGAGGAAAAGAGGATACAAGATCGTTACAACACCCCACATCGGGAATGTGAACCTTTACAAAACATCAGGTCATTATGAGAAATATGGCGCTGATTCCTTCCAGCCTATTTCAACACCACAGGAAGGAGAACAGTTCATGCTTAAACCAATGAACTGCCCGCACCATTGTGAAATATATAATGCAACACCACATTCCTATAAGGATCTTCCGTTAAGGATGGCGGAGTTTGGAACAGTATACAGGTATGAGCAGAGCGGAGAGCTTCACGGACTTACCAGGGTCAGGAGCTTTACACAGGATGATGCACATCATTTCTGCAGACAGGATCAGCTCCGGGAGGAATTTAAAAGCATTATTGATCTTATTCTATATATCTTTAAAATTCTAAATTTCAACGACTTTACTGCCCAGGTATCGCTGCGTGATCCTGAGAATAAACAGAAATATATAGGATCGGATGAGAACTGGGAAAAGGCTGAGCGTGATATAATTGAAGCAGCAGCGGAGAAGAACCTCAAGACAACAGTTGCACTTGGTGAAGCAGCGTTCTATGGTCCTAAGCTTGATTTTATGGTCAAGGATGCAATCGGCAGGAAATGGCAGCTGGGAACAATACAGGTCGATTATAACCTTCCGGAAAGATTTGAACTCACATACAATGGCAGTGACAATCAGAAACACAGACCGGTAATGATTCACCGCACCATCTTCGGATCGATGGAGAGATTTGTTGCTGTTCTTATTGAAAATAGTGCCGGAAAATTCCCTCTCTGGCTTGCTCCCGAAAAAGCAGTCATTCTTCCGATAAGTGAAAAATTCAATGATTATGCGGGAAAAGTTTTGGAAATTCTAAATAATTCCGATATTTGCACTCTTATTGACGAAAGAAGCGAAAAAATAGGTAAAAAGATCAGGGATAATGAATTAAAGAGGATTCCCTACCTTCTTATCATTGGAGAAAAAGAGGTTGAAAACGGAACAATTGCCGTTCGAAAGCAGGGTGAAGGTGATAAGGGAAGCATGAAAACAGAAGAATTCGTCAGTTTTATACAGGAAGAGATTAAAAAAGAAATAGCCTTTTAGGGCATTTAGTATTAACGAAATATAGGAGGAAAGAGTCATAGCTTTACCAATAAGGCGAAGCCCGGCAAGGATAACCCAACCGGCTCACAAAATCAATCAAAGGATCACTGCAAAAGTGGTCAGAGTAGTAGGTGAAGAAATCGAAGCTCAGGTAATGAGCATTCAGGATGCACTTCGCCTGGCTGATAACCTTGAACTCGATCTTGTTGAAATCTCTCCAAACGCAGATCCACCTGTTTGTAAAATTGTTGATTATCAGAAATTTCTGTATCAGCAAAAGAAAAAACAGAAGGAGATCAAGGCCAAAACATCAAAAGTTGTTGTAAAGGAAATCAGGTTTGGACCAAACACCGATGACCACGACTACAACTTCAAGCTCAAGCATGCCATCAGGTTCCTCGAGGAGGGCGCAAAGGTTAGAGCTTATGTGTTCTTTAAAGGCAGGTCAATACTCTTTAAAGAACAGGGAGAAGTACTTCTACTGCGTTTTGCTAATGATCTCGAGGAGTATGGAAAGCCCGATCAGCTTCCGAAACTTGAAGGAAAGAGAATGATAGTGTCATTCTCTCCCAAAAAGAAGAAATAGTTTACTTTAATATATTTTCAGAGAAAATGCCAAAAATGAAAACAAATCCCGGTGCAAAGAAGAGATTTTCGCTGACCGGAACAGGTAAGATCAAGCGTAAGCATGCTTTCAAAAGTCACATCCTTACAAAGAAGTCAACCAAGCGTAAAAGGCAGCTTGGATATGACGGCGAGGTTAATAAGACTGACCTCAAAAATGTAAAGTTGCTGCTGGCTATGAAATAATGGTAAAGACGTTGCATGCAACGTCTATACAACGTATTGATGAATTAAATTACAGTATTAACAGAATGTTCAGCTTAAAGCTCCCACTGAAACGGGACGCTGACTTTCAAAAACAATGAGTTATGCCAAGATCAGTAAATTCAGTCGCATCAAGAGCCAGGAGAAAAAAGGTTCTTAAGCAGACAAAAGGAAATTTCGGTTCAAGAAGAAATGTAATAACAGTTGCAAAGAATACACTCGATAAAGGTTTAGGGTATTCATACCGCGACAGGAGAAAAAAGAAAGGCCAGTTCAGGTCACTCTGGATCCAGAGGATAAACGCAGGTGTAAGGCAGTATGACATGAGCTATTCAGAGTTCATAGGAAAGCTTGAAAAGAAGGGAATTGCCCTTAACAGGAAGACACTTGCAGACCTGGCTATGAATCACCCTGAAGCATTTCAGGCCGTAGTTGAAAAGGTAAAATAAATATACCGGACCTTTAAAAAAAAAAGGGACACGCCAAGGCATGTCCCTTTTTTTATATCTCACCTTTTTTTACCTCACCCTAAATCCCTCTCCCAGGGGAGAGGGACTTTAAGAAAAAGTTCCTGCACCTCTTCTCCCCCGGGAGAAGGGGAAGGGGGATGAGGTTTTTTACCTGACTCTCATAAACATCCTCTTCCACCTGATCTTTTTCAATCCCTGAGCCTCCTTGTCAATTGATAACCAGATAAATTTCGGTTTGCCAACAATATGATCATCAGGTACAAAACCCCAGTAACGGGAATCGGCAGAATTATGCCTGTTATCTCCCATCATCCAGTAATATCCCATTTTGAATGTATAGCTTGTTGCAGTCTCTCCATTAATATATATGGTTGCACCCTCCACCCTCAGATCATTGTCTTCATACACATCAATTATACGCTCATAAATACAGAGATTTGAAGTATCAAGCTTAACTGTTGAACCCTTTTCCGGTAACCACAGAGGACCGTAATTATCCTCATTCCATCTGTATGTGGATTTATGGGGGAAAATATGTGGTGCCCATTCACCTTCACGGGCAAGGACAGCTGAGACTTCTGACACATTTGTGAATTTGGATATTGTCTCTGCATTTGCTTTTGTAAGGGGCAGCAGATAAGCAGACCCTGAAAGCATTGACTGATCAGCTCTTGAAATTGAGAGTCTCTCAAATGCCTTGGGATTAATTGTAGTACCATTTGTACCAACAACATATGTTGTCTGCTGGGTGGTATTATCAGGAACCTCGGCACCATTGACATAAAGAACTCCTCCTTTAATTGTCACTGTGTCACCTGGTATCCCCACGCATCTCTTTACATAATTATCGCGCCTGTCAACAGGCCGGTAAATTATTTCATTCTGTCCCCATATCTCTCTCCTGGCCATCTGCATGTAGAACTCCTCGGGCTTTATCATCGATCCTGCATAAACATCCCTTGATTTAAAATCACGTGCAGTCCTTCTCACAATTTCATAATAGCTTGTTGCCTGTTCATTAAGTACAACTGTATCTCCGGCAGGAAAATTAAACACTATCGGATCATTATTCTTCACCCTGCCTCCCCCTGCAAGACGTTTATACGGCCAGATCACAAGATTTGACCAGGATTTGCCGTTTGTAATAGGCATTGTATGCTGTGTGAATGGAAATGCAATTGGTGTATTTGGCATCCTCGGACCATATGCCAGCTTACTCACAAAGAGATGATCGCCCACAAGAAGTGATTTCTCCATGGAGGGCGTAGGAATGCGATAGTTCTGGAAAAGGAATATATTGATAAGTGTTACAGCAATCACTGCAAATATCAGAGCATCAAGCCATTCAATAAAAGCATTATTCCTTCCATGACGTTTCTTCCAAAAGGTCCAGTTAACTCTTTCAGATACATACATATCGTAGATTATACCCAATCCAAGCAGAAGCCAGTAATTACCTATCCAGATTACAACAAGGATATATATCAGAGCCCTGATTCCAAAGCGGAAATATTTATGTGAAAAGATCTCATTCATTATTTAAGTGTTTTTCAGAATCGACAAAAGTAATATAATTATCAGAATCCCATAACATCATTCATTGTGAATACACCTTTACGGGTCGAAATATACTCGGCTGCAATCACGGCACCCAGAGCCAGACCCTTTCTGTTCTTCGATTCATGCTTCAAACTTATTGCATCAACTTCCGAATCCCATAATATGGTGTGTGTTCCAGGTACTTCCCCTACCCTTACAGCTTCAACGGGAACTGACTTATCTTCTTTGTTTGTTCCATGATGCCACTTCTCATATCCCTTATGTTCTTCTGTTATTCCTTTCACAATAGTCAATGCTGTGCCGCTAGGTGCATCAAGTTTTTTTGTATGATGGATCTCCTCTATTGAAACGGTATAATTGCTATACCTGTTCATCTGTCTTGCCAGCTCCGAATTAAGCCTGAAGAGCAGGTTTACCCCGATGCTGAAATTGGTGGAATGAAGAAAAGTAGCGTTATTCTTATGGCAAAGCTTAACTGCTTCCTCATATTTTTCCAGCCAGCCTGTTGTGCCTGAAACCACCGGAATCCTGTTATTCAGACATTCAGAAATATTCTGAAATGCTGTGGAAGGAAGCGAGAATTCAATTGCAGCATCAATACCCTTCAGGTTTATGCTGTTAAGGTCCGATGTATTATCCTTATCAATAATCAGCTTAATAACATGACCACGTTTGAGAGCTGCAGCCTCAATCTCATGACCCATTCTTCCATAACCAATCAACGCAATATTCATATTTTTAATTTTTTGCGAATTTACTTGTTTTCATCATGCGTACTTTGCTAAAACGACAAAATTCCCAAAGTGTTGTTTTGAATACATATTACTTATATATTTCTGCTTCGAAATATCTATTCTATGAAAAACCTAATCATCTCATTATCAGTAGCAAGTATGATCCTAACAGGTTCTTGCGGCATAAATGAAACAGCTGATCTTGTAATACTCAATGGTAAAATTTATACTGTTGATGAAACAAATCCGTCAGCTGAAGCGATCGCAATCAAGGGCGAAAAAATCATTTTTGCAGGGACATCCAATGAAGCAAAAAAAATGATTAAGGAGGGCACCACCAAAGTTATAGATGCCAACGGAAGACTTGTACTGCCGGGTTTTAATGATGCCCATGTTCACTTCGGGCCTCTTGATCCCGATTATATAGAATTAAGATATACAACAGATCCCACTGTTTTCACAGAAAAGGTAAAGGCACAGGTCGCAAAGTCAAAACCTGGTCAGCTAATAAGGGGTGGTCACTGGGAACATGAAATGTTCACTGACAGGAATTGGCCAGGTAAAGATCTTATAGACAAGGTTTCACCAGACAATCCTGTTATCCTAACCAGGGCCGATGGTCATTCAGTACTGGTGAATTCATATATACTTAAAGCTTCAGGTATTACGAAGACCACTGTGGCTCCTTTCGGAGGAGAAATACAGAAGGATCCGGTAAGCGGCGAACCAACGGGTATTATCAAGGAGAATGCAATGGACCTTATAAAGACCGGAGAAGTTGCTGCAGAATTTACCGAAAAAGAAAAGGAAGAAAAAATATGGCAGGGATATCTTCTGGCATTTAAAGAGGCCCGTGAGCTCGGAGTTACCAGTATTCAGATCCCCGGGTGGGGAGATTTTGACGCCTATAAAAAGCTGCAGGCAGAGGGACATCTGACGAGCAGGATAGATATTGGTGAACCACTCACCGGAGACACTGTAAGACTGAAAAAATATCTTGAAACCGCAAAACAGTATCCGGCAGATGGCGACTGGATAAGGTTCGGTTATCTTAAAGCATTTATTGATGGAACGATAGGATCCGGAACTGCCCTCATGTATGAACCATTCACAGACAATCCCAAAACCTCAGGTCTATCCATGATGCCCTATGAAGAATTTGAGAATATGGTTGTTGTCGCTGATAAGCTTGGATTCCAGATAGGTGTTCATTCCATTGGCGACCAAGGTAATAACTGGACGCTCAATGCATACGAGAAGGCACAGCAGATAAATGGTGAACGCGACAGCAGGCACCGCAATGAGCATGCCCAGACTATTGCCCCAGGAGATATTCCGAGGTTTGCTCAGCTCGGTGTTATTGCTTCCATGCAACCTACCCATTGCATCTCAGATAAAAAGTTTGTTATAAAACGAATCGGTGAAGATAGGGCAAAAGGAGCATATGCCTGGAAAAGTCTTGCTGATGCAGGTGCCAGAATAGCATTCGGTTCTGATTACCAGGTGGAACCACTTAATCCGATGGAAGGGCTGTATGCTTCTGTAACAAGAAAGGACAGACTGGGTGAAGAGGGTGACGGCTGGTATCCTGAGCAGAAAATTTCGATGGCTGATGCCATAAAATATTACACAACGGGGGCAGCATATGCACAGTTTATGGAAGAGAGAAAGGGAATGATCAAAAAAGGATACCTGGCTGATATCGTGATCACTGACAAAGATCTTTTCTCAATTCCGGAAAATGAGATAATGAGGACAAAAGTCGATTATACTATCGTTGGAGGAAAGGTTGTTTACTCCTCAGGAAACAAGTAATTGCTTTTACCTTCAAGAGAATACAGAATCTGAAGAGCCTCTTCCCTGTTCCTGCCGCAAAACTCGGGCTCTGCCTGGTAATCAGAACAAACCTGAGGCCTTGACGGATCTCCGAAGAGAGCACATTTATAATCATCCATCAGATGTATGCATCTAACACCTGAAGGTTTTCCATCGGGCATACCCGGTATCGGCGATGATATCGAGATGGCTATACAGCAGGCTCCGCAGTCGGGTCGGCAATCCATAGGTTAAGTAAAAAGTGAAAAGTAAAAAGGTAAAAGTAAGAAGATAAAAGGCAATTGGCAAATAATGAAGGCGAAAGGCGGAGGGCGAAAGGCGTAAGGAAAAAGGAAGAGTCAGAACTCTCTGCGAATATCAGCGGGATCAGCGGGAACTAATATTTTGATTTCCCGCAGATTTCGCAGATTTTCGCTGATTGACCATGATTAAGCAATCAATCAATATGGCTCAATACCACCTGTGGAAATAGCTGGAATCAGGTTTTGGTTTAATAATGATACCACTTTTATCTTCATTTGATAATGAGAAATTCATACCAATTGTATAATAGCATTTTACTTTTGTACGGTATAATCCTTTATCTGCCCTTCGCACCGTTGAGCCGGGTTTCCACAATGGCATTTCCTTTATTACTCTTATGCATTCATTGTCTATATCTTCCCTGACAGTCTTATAGACCTTAAAATCACCTGTTGTACCATCAACATCTATAGAAAAAAGTAGAACTACTTTTCCTTCAACGCTGTCTTTCACAGCAGTCTCAGGGTAAATTGTATTCTTTAAAATATAATTAACCATAGCCTTTTCACCTCCGGGAAATACAGGCATTTCATCAAAATTAATAAATGCGCCTTTATATAGTCCTGTATCTGGAATTTCAAAAAAGAAAGTATCAATTTTGACTGAATCATTTCTATCTGCATTCTGTTTTTTTGATGGATTATATCTGGGTAAATAAACCGATTGCGAATCTATCTCAGTATGAGTATGAAATGATAAAATAAAAAGGTAGAATAATATTTTTTTCAGTTGTTTCACTTATTAGAACTTTCAAAATTATGAGTTGGGACTGAAAGAGAAAAATGTTCCTGAGTTTAATCTTTATCATTTATGATCCATTCTATTTCAATTGTTTTAATAATTCCGATTTCCTTCGGATTAAAATCAATTGTTGGGCGTTCATATCCACCTCCTCTTACTGAAGCGTTTACAAAAGACTGGACTACAATCTCCTCCTTCTGAATATCCCAATCCCGTCCCCAGGGTCCTGATTCGTCCAGATATTTTATCGAGTTGATCCTCCCCAGATTTACCCCTGAAGATTTGGCAATTGATATGGCCTTTTCTTTCGCATCAGCAATGGCTTCTGTAATTGCATTTTCCCTAAGGTAGGCTTTCTGAGCTTCGGATAATTTAAAACTAACACTGTAATGCAAGGAAAGAGAATCCTGTTTTAGTGCTGTAAGAAGATTTTGGGTAAAATCAATGGAATAATTTGTTTCAATTGTGAATGCTGCACTTCCAATAAATAAAGTTGTCCAATTATTGGCATCCTTGTATCGTTTCTCTTCAGATATCATTAACTGGTCTGATTTTATGAGATCATTATCAATATTGTATTTCAAAAAGGTTGATTTTACTTTTTCCATTTGTGACAATAATTTGCTGTGGCAATCTTTATAACTCTGCGCTTCTGCTTTTATGACAATCCTGGCATTTATAAGTTCCGGAATCTGTTGCAAAACAGCGACACCTTTGACAACCAAAATATTATCCTTATTTTGAATACCATATTGTGCTATTGAATTCAATGCGATCAAAGTCAAAACAAAAACCGCCAAGATTCTAGAATTTATTTTAGTTATCATATTATATATTATTAATTGTCTTACAGTTTAAACTTTTCACATGATAAAATAACTATGAATCAGTTATCCTGATAATCAGGTCCTTTCCAGACGTATTTTTTGCAGCATTTTCCTGACTGGTAATCCATGAAACCATTATCAGTATAAATAAATTTGGTGCCATCGGATTTATATGTCATTGGTTCTGCAGAACTTAAAAGGTTGATAAATTCATAATAATATTCACCTTCAAATTCAGTTCTCATCCAGGCAGATATTCTCAGACTTGACCGGGGATCAGATTCGAGAGTTTTAATATCCTGTGCAATCCTTGTCTTAAGCCATTCCGGAACTTCCGATTCTGGAATAAGATATTCTGACGATTTTTCACACGAAATAAAAAAAATGATTATTGAAAAAGCCAATAAGTGATGCCTCATGATTCAGATCTGGATGATATTGAAGACCCTCAAGAAATATGCCAATCAGAAGTATTTATCCCATAAATTCACCGTGAGTTTTTTGCCCGGTTTCATGCCGGGTAATATTGCAATCCATTTACCGACAGGTATAAATCCGAAAAGGTTATCCGAGTGTCTGACTTTCTTTCCCTCAGTATCGATCTTTGTTCTGGAATCTGTAAATAAAGCGAAAAGACCAGCAAATACAATCAGCAATCCATATACAGAAAACCAGGTTGTAGCAATACCTCCCAGAATAAGGAAGAAACCGGTGGAAGAACCAAAGGGACCGAAAGTCAGTCCAAATCTGTTTATTATTATCATTTGAGTAAAAAGAATTTAACCACAAAGGAACTCTAAGTACATCACAAAGGCACACAAAATGATATCCTTTGTGGTACTTTGTGCAAACCTTATTTGCCTTAGTGGTAAAAAAAACAAACCTTTTTAGGAGTTAATACTCTATTCTTTAAGCATCCGTACTTTTTTTCAAACATTCTTCTGGTTTTATGATATGGCTAGGGCTTCCTATATTTCATCTGACCAGTCTTCAAGACAACAGAAATATAACTCTTCATACTCAGGTGCCAGGTCAATTATCTTCATATCTGATTTGAGTTGAAATACTTCATTTCCAACAGGAACATCGCTTAAACCAAATTTAGTAAAAGAAACAATATTCTGGAAACTTATTGTTATATGAATAACGCTTAGAAAAGTTTGAAAGATCGAAAACCCACCCCTAGCCCCTCCCAGGAGGGGAACCAACTGTTCGTACCATCGAACCATGAACAATCGAACCATCAAACGAATATCTTTGTAATTTTGGTAAAAATTTTTCAATGAGAATTGATATAATAACTGTGCTTCCCGAACTGCTTGAGAGTCCCTTTAATTTTTCAATTGTGAAAAGAGCGAGAGACAAGGGGCTGGTGGAGATAAACGTCATAAACCTGAGGGACTTCACCACAGACAAATACAAAACTGTAGACGATTATGCTTTCGGTGGCGGGGCAGGTATGGTAATGATGATCGAACCGGTGTTCAAAGCAATTGAAAAGCTGAAAAGTGAAAGAGAGTATGATGAAATAATCTATACTTCACCCGATGGTGAAAAGTTCACTCAGAAGATGGCAAACATGCTCTCTCTTAAACACAATATTATTATTCTTGCAGGTCATTATAAAGGTGTAGATCAGCGCATTCGCGAACACCTTATAACCAGGGAGATATCTGTTGGTGATTATGTTCTTTCAGGTGGAGAGATACCTGCTGCTGCCATAACTGATGCAATAGTAAGGCTAATTCCAGGTGCAATTTCAGATGAACAGTCTGCTCTCTCCGACTCATTCCAGGATGATCTGCTGGCGCCGCCGGTCTATACCAGACCTGCCGATTTCAGAGGATGGAAAGTACCTGAAATACTTCTTTCGGGACATGCAGCCGAAATCGATAAATGGAGACATGAACAATCACTGGAAAGAACACGCAAACTCAGACCAGACCTTTCAAATGAATAAGATCCAAAACCTTTCAGTCAGGGGATGCATGCTTCCCCTTCTATTATTAATCTTTTCCTGTTCAAATAATCATAAACCAGATTACCTTAAGGAGGGATTTATTAATCCTCCAGACTCGGCCCGACCGGGAGTATACTGGTATTTCATGGATGGCAATCTTAACCGTGAAGCCATGACTGCCGATCTCGAATCGATGAAGAAAGCAGGTATCGGCTATGTCCTCTTCCTCGAGGTTAATGTTGGTATTCCGCGCGGCAAGGTCGATTTCCTGAGTGAAGAATGGCAGGAGTTATATAAACATGCTGTCAGAGAAGCTGAAAGGCTCGGAATCAGGATCATTCTCGGATCAGGTCCGGGTTGGGCTGGCAGCGGAGGTCCGTGGGTAACACCTTCCCAGTCAATGACTCATCTTGTAGCAAGCGAAATAACCGTAACAGGGCCTGTTAAATTCAGTGGAAAACTCCCTGTTCCTGAAAACAAAAGGCCATTCTTCGGTGAGGAAAGTCTGACACCCGGCCTTAAGCAAATAAGGGATGAATGGTATGAAGATGTATTTGTGCTGGCTTTTCCGGAAAACGGAAATACTGAAAGAATTGAAGGCACTGATGAAAAAGCACTTTACTATCGTGCTCCCTACACATCACAACCAGGTGTACTTCCCTATATAATATCATCAGCATCACCCGGTGAATCAGAAGAGTCAGCTATAGATCCAAACTCTGTGCAAAGAATACCTGGCCGTATGCACAAGGACGGAACACTGGAATGGGTAGTGCCTCCGGGTAAGTGGACAATAATGAGATTTGCAAGAAGGAATAACGGCGCTGTGACACGACCGGCACCCGAACCCGGACTGGGGTTTGAAGCAGATAAATTTGATACAACATCATTTAATTTTCATTATGAAACTTATGCCGGCAGGCTCATAGAAAAGGTTCAACCCAAAATGGATAAATCCGGCGGCGGATGGACAATGATACATATCGACAGCTGGGAAATGGGTGCACAGAACTGGAGTCCTGAATTCAGGGAAGAATTCAGGAAAAGAAGAGGTTATGATCTGCTGCCCTATCTGACTGTTTACACCGGAAGAATAGTCGGAAGCAGGGAAAAAAGTGAAAGATTCCTTTGGGATATACGTCAGACATCAAATGAGCTGATTATCGAGAACCATGCAAAACAGTTTAAAAACCTGGGGAGAAAAGAGGGTTTCAGGCTTTCAGTAGAACCTTATGATATGAATCCGGCATCAGATCTCGATCTGGGAGCTGTTGCTGATATACCGATGTGCGAATTCTGGACGGATGGTCTTGGATTCAATTCAGCTTTCAGTTGTATTGAAGCCACATCTATAGCTCATGTCACGGGATCACCTGTTGTGGCAGCCGAGGCATTTACAGCTGATTCTCCGGAAGCCTGGAAAAAGTATCCTTCTAATATGAAAAACCAGGGTGACTGGGCTTTCTGCATGGGAATTAACCGGTTTATATACCACACTTTTGCTCACAAACCACTCCCTGATAAATACAGGCCGGGAATGACAATGGGTCCTTATGGAGTCCACTGGGACCGCGGACAAACATGGTGGGGAATGGCAGATGCCTATCATAAATATATTACACGTTGCCAGTTTGTACTTTCGCAGGGTAAATCGGTGTCAGACATACTTTATCTTGCGCCCGAGGGAGCACCTCATGTATTTCTTCCTCCCCCTACAGCGCTTGAGGGTACAGCTGTTATGCCTGATAAAAAAGGATATTCATTTGATGGCTGCTCGCCTCTGTACCTTATTGGAAATGCATATGTCAGTGATGGAAAGATAATGTTTCCTGGCGGAGGATCGTACCAAATTATGGTACTTCCACAGGTTGAAACCATGACACCCGAACTTCTAACAAAAATAAAGTCACTTGTTTATGAAGGTGCCATTATAATCGGAAATCCTCCTTTGAAATCACCTTCACTCGTTAACTATCCCGGATGTGATGAACAGATAAGTGTGCTGGCAACAGAGATATGGGGAACAGACAATATGCCTTCCGGCCTTCAGGAAAAGAAGTATGGAAAAGGTCAGATGTGGTGGGGCGATAAGATCCTGAAAAAAAATAATACCGGGTTTCAGCCGAAAGACTCACTCAATATATATCCTGACTACCAGGCTGCTGCCGCATTACTTAATGAATCAGGAATCATTCAGGATTTTTCTTCATCAGGTAATATCAGGTATAATCACCGCTCCCTTACTGACAGGGAAATTTACTTTATATCAAACCGCACAGGCAATTTGATATCCGATACATGCCTATTCCGGAATGGTACTTCAAATGCAGAGATATGGGATGCTGTAACAGGTGAAATAACCAGTGTAAAGCCATCCAGACTTAATAAATCGTACCAGTTGAAAATCACTATGGAACCATGGCAAAGCTTTTTTGTGATTTTCTATAAAACAAAACCAGGTACAGAAACTGTCAAAAAGAATGATTCTGAACTCACTGAAGAAAAAACATTTACCGCTCTTGAGGGACCATGGAATGTAACATTTGATACAATCTGGGGAGGACCTTCTAATGTGGTATTTGAAGAACTTTCCGACTGGTCTCAGAATACTGATGAAGGAATTAAATTTTATTCCGGAACTGCTCTATATTCAAAGAAATTTAATGTAACGGAAGAATCAGTTTCTGAACATGGCGAACGTCTTTTCCTGGATCTTGGTAAAGTATGCAATATGGCCAGGGTTAAGTTAAATGGAAAGGATCTTGGTGTTGTATGGACTGCCCCATGGCAGGTTGAAATAACAGGTCATTTGAAACCAGGTGATAACATTCTTGAAATAGAGGTTGCAAATCTATGGATCAACAGGCTTATCGGTGATGAAAAGGAGCCATGGGATGGCATTTCAGATGGAAAATGGCCGGAGTGGCTTATCAATGGCAAAGAGAGACATACTAAAAGATATACTTTCACAACTCACAGGTTCTACAAAAAGAATGATCCGCTTTACGAGTCAGGACTTATTGGACCTGTTGTCATCAGAAAAATAGGCAAGGTTGAGTAATCGCCCATACATTGGTATAATTAACCTGGTAGAGACAGTCTTAAAAGTCGGTTTTAACCGCAAAGTACGCAAAGTATTAGCAAAGGGCGCAAAGTGAAAACATTGAATTTAAAAACTTTGTGTTCTTTGCGTTAATTCTTTGCGTTCTTTGTGGTTAATGGATTTTGTTTCTTTGGAAGTACAGGTACAATCCTACAATTTAATCATTTGAAATAATAAAAATCTTTCGTAAGATTGTATTCACAATTATCTGTTTATTAACTATTTAATAATCAACAAAATGAATACTCAGGATTATATCAAACGGGAGGACAAATACGGTGCACACAATTATCATCCGCTACCTGTAGTTCTCGAAAGAGGTGAAGGTCCGTTTGTATGGGATGTTGAAGGAAAAAGATATTTTGATTTTCTTTCAGCGTATTCGGCAGTAAACCAGGGACATTGCCATCCCAAAATCATAAAAGCACTTACCGATCAGGCTTCAATCCTTACACTTACATCCAGGGCATTCTATAATTCAGTTCTTGGCGAATATGAGGAATACATAACAAAATATTTTAAGTACGATAAGGTACTCCCCATGAACTCAGGGGCAGAAGCGGATGAAACTGCCCTGAAACTATGCCGCAAATGGGCATACAAGAAAAAAGGGATTAAGGAGAACCATGCCAAGATCATTGCCTGTGAAGGAAACTTCCATGGAAGAACGATCAGTATTATTTCCATGTCAACAGATCCCGACGCAAGAAACGATTACGGACCATTCACTCCGGGCTACATTATAATTCCTTATAATGATCTGAATGCACTTAAAAATGCACTTAAGGATCCGGATGTGGCAGGTTTTCTTGTTGAACCAATTCAGGGTGAAGCGGGAGTTTATGTGCCGGATGAAGGATATCTGAAAAAAGCCTGGGATCTCTGTAAGGAGAAAAACGTTCTCTTCATTGCAGATGAAGTTCAGACAGGCATTGCCCGCACAGGTAAACTTCTTGCATGCGACCACGAAGGTGTGCGTCCTGACATACTTATACTTGGAAAAGCCCTCTCAGGTGGTGTACTACCAGTTTCAGCTGTCCTTGCAGATGATGAAATTATGCTCACAATAAAGCCGGGAGAACATGGTTCAACTTTCGGAGGTAATCCAATTGCATGCAAGGTTGCCATAGCAGCTCTTGAAGTCATTAAAAATGAAAAACTTGCTGAAAACGCTGAACGTCTTGGTGAAATATTCCGTGACGAGTTCAAAAATATCAAATCGGAGATGATCGAGATGGTAAGAGGAAAAGGACTTCTTAATGCAGTTGTGATTAAACCCAAAAATGGCAAAGAAGCCTGGGATGTCTGCCTTGCCATGAAAGAGAAGGGTGTTATTGCAAAACCAACTCACGGACATATAATCAGGTTCGCCCCTCCACTTATTATAACAGAAGCACAGCTTATGGAAGCTATCAAGCTTATCAAAGAGGCGTTCAAATTATTCGAATAGTAATCTCATTATGAAAATCAATACCATCCTTAAGTGCCTCAGATCATTCTCCGGCACTATACTATTGATATACCTGCTTAATTCATGTGCCGCTACAAAGCAGTCGGAGGTAACACAACAGGAATTGAAGGGACATATAGAATACCTGTCCTCGGATGAACTGCAGGGAAGACTGACTGGTTCTGAAGGTGACAGCCTTGCAGCTGTTTATATCAGGAATGAACTTGCTTCCTATGGTTTTTTACCCCTTGAAGGAGACGGATTTCAAAAATTCACTGTCACAAAAAGGATCTTTCCGGGTAAAAATAATCTGCTTTCGGTACAGGGAAAAAATTACTCCTGTGAAAAGGACTATATTCCACTGGGATTCAGTTCTAACGGAATGGCTGATGCGGAAGTTATCTTTGCCGGATATGGATTCAATATCAATACTGACAGCATTAAATGGAACGATTATCAGAATCTTGATGTAAAAGGCAAATGGGTGATGATACTACGGGCTGATCCGGAGGTAAATAATACCCAAAGCTTCTACATACCATACAGCGGTGACCGTGATAAAGCGCTTATTGCCAAAGACATGGGCGCTGCAGGAGTACTTTTTGTTGCCGGACCAGCTTCAGATGAACAGGATGCATTTGATCCTCTCAATAAGAATGATTTTTCTGTAGGAATACCTGTATTCAGGATCAAACGCGATGTTGCTGATCAGATACTTTCACCAGCACGCGCCACTACAGCTGCCCTTGAGAAAAAGCTTAATAACAGCCGAAAGCCATTAGGTTTTTCCACAGAGGTTTATCTTAAAGGAATTGCTGAGATTGCAAGAGAAGAATCGGTCACCAGAAATGTGGCTATGGTTCTGCCTGGAACTGACGAGAAACTTAAGAATGAATATGTTATAATAGGTGCCCATTTCGACCATCTCGGTCTTGGAGGCCAGGGCTCATCCAGCAGGGCTGTTGATACAATTGGTGTTCATCATGGAGCAGACGATAATGCTTCCGGTGTTGGATTGATGCTTGAGCTGGCAGAAAAATATGCCAAAACGAAAGACAGCCATAAACGAAGTATAATCTGCATTGGCTTTTCGGGAGAAGAAATGGGATTGCTCGGTTCAAAGTATTTCACTGAAAATCCGGGTATAGATATGAAGAGCGTCAATGCCATGATCAACCTTGATATGCTAGGGAGACTTCGCGAAACAAATGTGCTTCAGGTGAGCGGGGTCGGAACTGCTGAAGGATTAAGGGACAAAATACTGTCAGTAAGCGACACATCCGTAATAAAACTGGCTTTATCAGATGAAGGATATGGACCTTCGGACCATTCAGCTTTTTATGGCAAGAATATTCCTGTCCTCTTTTATACTACCGGTGCTCATCTCGACTATCATACCCCTCATGATGTTGCCGACAGCATTAACTATAATGGAATGATCACTGTTTCTTCACTGGTTTACAGCATGGCACATCAGCTTGCATCAGAACCTGAAAGGCTGAAATTCAATGAGGCTGGTCCGGTTGCAGAACAGGCAAGACCAGCAAGAAGAAAAGGTGTTACTCTTGGAATTATGCCGGATTTTGCCGGGAATATTAAAAACGGACTCAGGGCCGATTTCGTAACCCCGGGCAAACCAGCTGCTCTTGGCGGAATGAAAAAAGGCGATATCATTACAGCTATAAACGGGAAGCCTGTAAATAACATACAGGATTATATGTTCAGAATGGGTCAGCTGAAGCATGGAGAGACGATAAGCGTTGAGGTTTTACGTGACGGGAAGAAAGAAGTGCTGCTGATACAACTATAGGCGACGGGCGACGGGCGACAGGCGACGGGCTACAGGCGACGGGTTAGGCGACTTATGTTACTGTTGATTTGAAATTTTGTTAAAACCGCAATACAAATGAAAAAGACAATACTCTGGACTCTTACTGTAATTATAACTCTGTCAGCTGCATATTATCAGAGAATGACAGGACCTACCTATCCGAAACGGGTATCGGTTACTCTAAATGACACCATCCATAAATTAAAGCTTGTAAGGAGTATCGCCCTTGATGAGAGATCATCAGTCAGACTGAAAATAACTGATCCTTCAATTCAGGCAAAACTTTACTTCAAGCGGTTAAATACCAATGAAGACTATCAGTCTTCTGATTTTGTTTATGAAAAAGAGGGTTATTTTGCTGCAGTTCCGCAACAGCCTGCCGCAGGAAAACTTCAGTATTACATTGAAATAACTGATTCAAAAGGGACTCAGGTATTATTCAGGGAGTCCCCGGTTGTAATAAGGTACAAAGGAGGAGTTCCTCCTTTCATACTTGTTCCCCATGTTTTGATTATGTTTGTGGCCATGCTCTTTTCAACACTTGCCGGATTAATGGCGCTGGTCAAACTGCCTGACTATAAGCTATATGCCCTGTGGACACTGATTCTGCTTACCGCAGGTGGCATGATACTTGGTCCGGTTGTACAGCTTTATGCCTTTGGAGAACTATGGACTGGTGTTCCGTTCGGATGGGACCTCACAGATAACAAAACACTAATAGCATTTCTATTCTGGATCCTGGCAGTTTATATGAACAGGAAAACAGACAAGCCCATGTATACAATTCTTGCTGCCTTTGTGCTTCTTCTTGTGTACTCAATACCTCACAGCCTGTTCGGTTCAGAACTTGATTATGCCAGCGGAAAAGTTACCCAGGGAATGGCCATGATTTTTTTCTGATTTTTTCTATTTTTTTTTGCTGCAGATGCAGCATTGTAAAATTTACCACGTCTATTGATTGTAAAATTGATAGTAAGTGGGTGCAGCAACACAGATAAAACCAAGTCTTTATGTAAAGATGGCAAATGTAGAAGCCGCATTCAAAAATATACACCAGGACCTAATAGACGGGTGTAAAACCGGTGATCAGAAGGCTCAGTTTCAGATTTACAAGTTGTATTACAAGGCAATGTATAATACAAGTCTGAGAATTGTGAGCGATTCAATGGAAGCTGAAGATATAATGCAGGAATCATTCCTTTCGGCTTTTGAAAAGATTGATACTTACTCCGGTACAGTGAGTTTCGGAGCCTGGCTTAAGAAGATAGTGGTAAACAGGTCCCTGGATGCATTGAGCAGACGAAAAGCGATCTTTGAAGATATTGATTCACACATTGGGATAAGAGATGATTCGGGAGATGAAGCAACCCGGAACGAAGAGATCGATGTTAAAGTTGAAGAAGTTAAGGGGGCTATTGAAAGACTTCCTGACGGATACAGGATCATCCTCTCTCTCTATCTCCTCGAAGGCTATGATCATGATGAAATTGCTGAAATTCTATCAATAAACAGCAGTACATCCAGATCACAGTTATCGAGGGCAAAACAAAAACTCATAAGTGAATTGAAGAGGTAATGAAAATTTAACAGGTATGAAAACTATAGAGGAAGCATTCAGAAACAGCAGGAATTTCTGGGATGACCAGGAACCGGAGAACGGACACTTTGAAAGATTCAGCGTAAAGCTTGAACTGAGAAGGCAGTCCATGGCTCCTAAGAGGAGTATTGTTCCCTACCTGCTTAGAGCAGCAGTTGTTACGCTGCTTGTTACACTTTCATCATTATGGACATGGGATCATTTTATAAGGCCAGACAGCAAAAGGATGACTCTCGGACAAATCTCTCCGCAATACAAAGAGGTTGAGAATTACTATATCCACCAAGTAAGCCTCATGCAGGAGGAGATTGTAAATACTGATATTCAAAATAGTCCTGAGCAAAAGGAAATGCTTATAAGCGAATTAAAAAGCATGGATTCGGTATACGTATCTCTGCAGAAAGAGCTTAAGGCGAACCCGAATGACGAACGCATTATCAGTGCTATGATTGAGCACTATCAGACGAAACTTGAGGTCATGACATACATTGTAGATCAACTTAAGGCAATAAGTATAGACAACACTAATACTGAGGAAAATGAAAAAGTTACATTATAATGCTGGAACGCTCCTTATAGCGGCTCTTCTATTCTTTCCCTCCATTATACAGGCTGAAGAGGCAATTAAGGAGTTTCATAAGGAGTATACAACAGGACCAAATACCAACCTTGAAATAAATAACAGGTATGGTGATGTGGTAATAGCAAGCTGGGACAATAACCAGATAGTGATAGATGTCAAGGTTACTGTTGAGTTGCCGAGTAAAGAGAAAGCAGAAAAACTCCTGGGTTATATTGACGTGCAATTCACACAGGATGGGGATCTTATTCTGGCCAGAACCGTTATAGATGATAAATTCAGCTTTACAGGCTGGGGTGGAGATTCAAAAAAGTTCAGTATCGACTACAATGTAAAAATGCCATCAAAAACAGCTCTGAAACTGGCAAACCGTTATGGAAATACAAAAATCAATGAGCTGGCAGGTCTGGTTAATCTCGATATTAAATACGGAAACCTGACTGCAGGTAAGCTTACCAGGGGAAATGAAAAGCCATGGAACAGCCTTAACCTGGCTTATGGCAAAGGAACAATTGAAGAAAGCGGCTGGTTGACTCTGAATATTAGATATACCGGAAATCTGGAAATAAACAAGAGCACTGCAATCCTCCTTGACAGCAGATATTCAAAACTGAATCTTGGTGAAACCAGCTCGGTTTTAGGTGAAAGCAAATACGATAACCTGAAAATTCAAAAAATCAGAAACCTCGATCTGGATAATGGTTATTCTGATGTAAATGTTGGTACTCTTGTTACAAAACTCAGATATGATGGCAGTTACGGATCGTTCTCAATTGAGAATATTCCTGCCGAATTTGAATCCATTGACATTGCTGTAAGGTATATGGGGGTAAAGCTGGGTATAGACGAAAATGCCAGCTATGAACTGGATGGACATGTAAGATACGGAGGACTTAAATACAACGAAGATAACTTTAAATTCAACAGGAGAATTGTTGAAAATAACTCAACTGAAGTTTCAGGAGTTGTCGGAAAGGAAGATAATCCATCGGCAAAAGTGAAAGTTGAGGCATCGTACGGGACAGTAAGATTGTATCAATAACAGGCTGCAGGCAACCGGCATCAGGCTACAGGCCAAAGAAAAGCTAATGGGCGGAAGGGATTCCGCCTTTTTTGTCATGCGGTCTTGCAGTCCATCTCCCTCTCTCCCTCTCTCCCTCTCTCCCTCTCCCCCAGTCTCCATACCTCATCACTCCTCCCTGAAAATAAAGACTCCTTCCTTTCCGTCAGCTGTGGCAAATCCGCGGAACATCCCTTTTGAATTGAAAGGCATGGATACATTACCATACCGGTCGACGCATATTACTCCACCACTGCCCCCTGCCTTTACAAGCTTATCATTAACAACCAGTTCTGAAGCTTCTTTAAGCGAAAGTCCCTTGTATTCCATAAGTGCCGAGATGTCATGAGCGACGGTCCATCTTATAAAGAATTCACCGTGACCTGTTGCAGAAACGGCACATGTATTATTGTTCGCATAAGTACCGGCACCTATTATCGGAGCATCACCAATCCTGTTATATCTTTTATTTGTCATGCCACCTGTTGATGTTGCTGCAGCGAGATTACCCTTTTTGTCAAGCGCACAGCAGCCAACCGTGCCATTCTTATCTTTTTTAAGAACTTCCTGCAGTTCATTAAATCTCCTGTCTGTATAAAAATATGATGGTGGAACAATTTCAAGTCCCTGTTCTCCTGCAAACTGAGAAGCGCCTGCACCTGTAAGCATAACATGCTGAGAATTAGTCATAACAGTTCTTGCAGCTGTTATCGGGTTTTTTATATCTGTTACTCCGGCAACCGCTCCTGCTGCAAGATTTGATCCATCCATTATTGAGGCATCAAGCTCATTTTTTCCCTCATGTGTAAAAACAGCTCCCTTTCCGGCATTAAACAATGGATTATCTTCCATCACCCTGACAGTCTGTTCAACTGCATCAAGTGCAGTTCCACCCTCAGAAAGTATCTTCTTACCGGCATTCAGTGCATCTGTAAGAGCAGCCCTGTACTCTTTGTCAAGTTCAGATGACAAATTTTCTGTTGACATCGCACCTGCCCCTCCATGTATAACAATAGCCCATTCCTGCTTCTTAATTGAGTCTGATATCAGCTTATTATCCTGCAACTTACCTTGTTTCTGACAGGATATGATAAAAAGTCCTGCAATTATTATACCTGTGCAAAATGAATTTCTTAATTTCATAATCTGAAATACTTTGAATAATTAATTCTCTAAATTACAATATAAATTATTTCTGAGTTTAAATATACGGAATCAAAAACCTGAAGATATGATACATGTAGAAAAACCGACAGCAGAAAAGCTTGAAAAGTTGGGCGTTGAATCATGGCCTGTATGGAAGAAAGAGGTCTCAGAATTCCCATGGGCATATGATGAGAAAGAGACATGTTATCTCCTTGAAGGAGAGGTTGAGGTAACACCGGCAGGGGGAAAAACCGTAAAATTCGGAAAGGGAGATCTCGTGATTTTCAGTGAAGGATTAAAGTGTACGTGGAATATTAAAAAACCCGTTAAGAAACACTACAGATTCGGATAGAGGATGGTTGTATACTTAATCAGAAATCCATTTCCACAATGGTAATACCGGAACCTCCAAACTCAACATGTTCATCACGAAAGGTCTTTACAACTCCGCATGTTGCAATATATTCCCTGACAAGCTGACGCAGTATGCCATTACCTTTTCCGTGCAGGATCCTCAGGTAGCGATGCTGAACGATCAGAGCATTGTCAATAAGGTCACGTACCTGGTTAATTGCCTCCTCTCCCCTGACTCCTCGGATATCAATTTCAGGTTTGAAATGGATATTACGCTGTACAATCTCAGGGTCATTTTCCTTTACCGGCATGTTTGACCGGAGGCTTTTCTTAAGTTCGGATCGTGTTATCTGTTCGATTCTGTCAATCGGAACCTTGAATCTGAGAGTTCCTGTTTCAATTTCAGCCTTTTTTCCTTTTATTGAGATAATCTCACCAGCTGCCATTGTATCAATCATCCTTACTGCATCACCAGGTTTGAATGGTATATTATCCTCTTGAGCTTTTTCAGGAACCTGCTCCGGTTCTTTTTCCCTCCGGATCCTTTTTGCTTTAGAATTCAGTATAGCAACTTTTTGTTCAGTCGGTGTTACAACCGGCTTAATCTCTTCTTCCACAATCTCCTTAAATTCCTCGAGCTGCTGCCTGATCTCCTTTGTCTTTTCTTTTTCTGCCTGTGATTCCTTTATCTGACGGATTGTATTTTCAATCATCCTGTTTGATTCACTCAGAAGCTTCCGGGCTTCATCTTTGGCTTTGGTAATTATCTCCTTCCTAAGGCTCTTTGCCCCTGCAAGTTCATTTTCATATTCAGCCATCAGTTCCTCAAGACGTTTCTCATGCTGCCTGATATTCTGCCTCTTCATCTCCCAATAACGCTTATCGCGTGCAATATCTTTTAGATGGCGGTCATACTTAATATTCTTAACACCGGCTCTTTCGGATGCTGCCGACAATAACTCTTCCGGTAATCCTATTTTTCTAGCAATCTCAAAAGCAAACGAACTGCCCGGTTTTCCGATATTTAACTGAAACAGAGGCTGCATCAGGTGATTATCAAACGCCATGGCACCATTTACAATACCCGGGGTTAAAGAAGCAAAGTGTTTAAGATTTGTATAATGAGTGGTTATCACTCCAAAGACCTTTTTACGGTTAAGTTCGCCAAGAATAGCTTCTGCAATTGATCCGCCCAGCATTGGCTCAGTACCTGTTCCGAATTCATCAATCAGTATAAGTGTCTTTTCATCCCCGTTCTTTACAAAGTACTTCATGTTGATAAGATGCGAACTGTAAGTACTTAAATCGTTGTCTATGCTCTGTTCGTCACCGATATCAATGAGTATTTTCCTGAACATACCTGTTTCCGATCCCTCTGCTACAGGTATAGTAAGTCCGCATTGAATCATATACTGAAGCAAGCCAACTGTTTTCAGGCATACAGATTTACCACCTGCATTCGGACCTGAAATAAGCAATATCCTCTCTTTTTCGTCCAGCAGAATATCAAGAGGCACCACCTTTCTTCCCGGAGATTTTTCAAAAGCGAGAAATAATAAAGGATGGACTGCCCTCCTCCAGTTTACCACCGGGGTGCCGTTTATTCCCGGTTTTATTGAGCTGAGCCTGTTACCGAGTATCGCTTTGGCCCTGAGAAAATCTATATCCCCGAGAAACCTGTTTGCCTCCAGAAGATCATCTATATATGGCCTGATATTATCTGCAAATGATGTAAGTATCCTCACAATTTCTCTCTTCTCCTCGTATTCCAGCTCGACGATATCATTATTCATTTCCACTATCTCCTCAGGTTCAATAAAGACTGTCTTGCCCGAAGCAGACTGGTCATGGATCAGTCCCTTTATTTTTCTTTTGTCGTAGGCGCTTACAGGTATTACTCCTCTTCCGTTTCTGACTGAAACAGTAGTATCTGAATCAACAATACCGTCTGTCTGAGCCTGTTTAAGTATTGCATGAAGTCGTTTTGATACCTGGATGCTCTTACTTATAAGTTCTGAACGGATATCCCTTAGCCTGGTGGATGCATTATCCTTTATCATTCCCTTCTTATCAATTATCCTGTCAATAGCTTCCAGTACATATGGATAAGTTTTTACCGAGCTACACATCTCGCGTAATACGGGATACTTTACAGCATCCTTGCTCCTGAAAAAATTAAGTATGGTTTTAACAGTTTCAAGTGAACGCTTCAGATCAAATACCTCCTGAACTTCAGGAAATGTACCCTCTATCCTGATTTTGTTAAGTGAGTCTGATATCTTATAGTAATGTTCTGAAGGGAAAAAGTCTTCAAGTGTTAGAATTTGCTGAAACTCATAAGTAGCTGACAGCTCTCTTGACAAGTAATCAAAATCAACTGAAAACTGAATACTCTCAACCTTTTCAAGTCCCATAGGGCTGAGGCACTTCTCTTTAAGAAGAGTTCTGATCCTGTCAAAGCCAATCTTGCTTTCGAAATTTTCCGGATAAATCATTTAAAAGATAAAAGTAATATGTTTTCCAATTCCCCCTTTGAAGCGGGAAAGGGGGATGTTTTTTAAAATTAGTTAAAGACAAAAATAATAAAAAAGGCGACAGGCGACAGGCGACAGGCAACTGGGGAGAAATGTCAAATAAATGTAGATTGAGCAAAGATGAAAGATAAATAGCTCCAATTATTTTTCTATTAAACAATGCATTGCTATTTTTAGATCAAAATCATCATGACAACAAATAATCATAATATGAAAAGATCGCTTATTTTTTCTACTGTAATTATTCTTTTGTTTCTTATTTTTTTTCAGGGTGAAATATACGGACAAACCAGTGAGGCTTTGCCTCTTCCGGAACATCCCAGACCGGATTTTCAGAGAGAAATGTGGCAAAATCTTAATGGTTTATGGGATTTCAGATTTGATGCCCTGAATACAGGGGAAAAAGATCTATGGTTTAACAATACTGATAAATTCGATAAAAAAATTGTTGTTCCATTTCCCTGGGGATCAAAGCTTTCTGGTGTGAACAATGAAGCCGAGATTGGCTGGTACAGCCGTAAAATTGAAGTGCCTCAGGACTGGAATGGGAAAAAAGTGTTTATTGTTTTCGGAGCAAGTGACTGGATCACGACAGCCTGGCTCGATGGTCAGAAGCTTGGAACCTTCCAGGGCGGATATACACCTTTCGAATTTGATATTACTCCCTATATTAAAAAAGGACAGAAACAGCAGCTTGTTGTTAGAGTGGATGATTCTCCATTCCCATATAAGCTTGAAGGTAAGCAGGGTTATGGCCAGGCAAAAGGTATTTGGCAGACTGTCTACCTTGAGGCGCGAGGGGAAAATTTTATCAAAACAGTTCATTTTACACCGGATATTGACCGGCAAAATATAACAGTAAAGGTTATCACAAGTCAGGCAGCAGGCTCTGCTACCGCTTTTAAACTCACGATACTGAATGGCAATCAGTCAAAACCTGAAACAATACAGAAATTTAAAAAGGGTTCAAATGAACTGGTTTTTCAGGTTCCGGTTGAAAATATGATCCTTTGGGATCTGAACAATCCATTCCTTTATGATGTAAAAGCTACCATCCTGGAAAAAGACACAGAAACAGACCAGGTACAAAGCTATTTCGGGATGAGAAAGATTAGCATAGTAAGGCTTCCCGGCCTGAACTATCCATATATCGCACTTAACAATAAGCCTGTTTATCTTCAGATGTGTCTCGATCAGTCCTATCATCCTGAAGGCTTTTATACATTCCCATCAGATGAATTCATGAGGGATGAGATACTTCGCTCAAAACGTATAGGACTGAATACAAACAGGATACATATTAAAGTGGAGGTGCCAAGAAAACTTTACTGGGCTGATAAACTAGGTCTGCTGATTATGGCTGATGTGCCAAATTTCTGGGGAGAGCCCGGTAAAGAGGCTCAGGATGAGCATCTGGTGGCAATGAAAGCTATGATAGAAAGGGATTACAATCATCCATCAATCTTTCAGTGGGTTCTTTTTAATGAAACATGGGGATTGTTTACAGAGAAAAAAGAACCAAAAAAGGAAAGGATCTACCTGCCCGAAACCCAGCAGTGGGTCGAGAGTTTATATAAACTCGCCAAAACACTGGACCCGACAAGACTTGTGGAAGATAACTCTCCTTGCAATTACGATCATGTTGCAACTGATGTTAACAGCTGGCATGTATATATTCCCGGTTATGACTGGAAAAAACATCTTGATGAAGTATGTGCAAACACCAGCCCCGGTTCGAAATGGAACTTTATTGGTGGGCGCACACAGGGTGAACAACCTCTGTTCAACAGTGAATGCGGAAACGTATGGGGATATAACGGCAGTACCGGTGATGTAGACTGGAGTTGGGACTATCATCTTATGATGAACGAATTCCGCAGCCATCCAAAGATTTGTGGCTGGCTGTATACTGAACATCATGATGTAATTAACGAGTGGAACGGATACTACAAATATGACAGAAGTGACAAATATACCGGGCTCGGGGATCTTGTACCGGGAATGACCCTGAATGATCTCCACAGCGATGTTTATCTTGCAGTAGAAGGCCCTCTATGCAGGGAAGCAAAACCTCTTGAATCAGTTAAGCTCCCTCTGTTTGCATCATTTATGACAGATGCTGATCTGGGTAATGAACTATTCGTAAAAACAACTCTCTTTGGATGGGACAGGCTGGGTAACTACTGGACACAGCCAGGCACATTATTGCCAATCCGCTATAATAAATGGAGTGCAGGAGATGCCGGTCAGATAACATTAAATATGCCTGACAAACAAGGTCTTGCAATATTAACAGTCATTACTGAGGATGCCTCGGGCAGAATTCTGCACAGAAACTTTACCTCCTTCACAATAGGAGAAAAAACATCAAAACGTAATGAAACCATTGATAAGGACGGACAGAAAATCAATGTCGTCCGTTTTGCTCCATCATCCTTTACAAAGCAGAGCTGGAGTCAGAAGCAATGGAATGTTTTAGACGGACTCAAGGTAAACGGAGCAGGGTCAGGTTTTTTTGAGTATGAAATCACGATCCCTGAAGGGATATCCTCTGACAATACGGAATCAGTTTCATTTGTTGCAGAAATGTCGGCCAAGGAGCTTTTTGGCAAGGACAGGAAAGATGCTAAGCTGCCTGATGGTGATTATATGCTGGGAAAAGGTACTAATGATCCGGGACAGAATCCCAATTCATATCCTATGACCGATACAAAGAAACATACCTCGGCTGTAAGAATCACTGTTGAAGGGCAGTCGATAGGTACTTTTATCCTTGATGATGATCCTGCCGATCACCGGGGAATTCTCTCATGGTTCTCCCAGCCGCAGAACCGGAAACTGGATGAGGCCGGATCATATGGATACCTGACCAGGGCTTCCATTCCTGTTGAATTGATTAAAAAGGCAGCAGACAGGAAATTAACCATCAGATTTGAGGTTGATGAGTCAGTTCCCGGAGGCCTCGCCATTTATGGTGAACGTTTTGGCAGATATCCGGTTGATCCTTCGGTGATTTTTGTGATGAAGAAATAGATTCGGATACCCAGGTTCCCCTCCTGGGAGGGGCCAGGGGTGGGTAATACCTTATGAAACCCACCCCCAACCCCTCCAGGGAGGGGAGCTTCCAGAATGAAAGATCTATCAGGACGACAAAAATATATTTACAGGTTAATTATTGTTAATTTTCACACTTAATTAAACCCCGGATTGTTTTTTAAATACATTTGATACAGAATCCAAATAAATACAATTCAAAATATGAAAATCAGAAACTTAACAGCATCACTATTAGTAATGTTTGTACTGCCTGCTTTTTTGCTGGCACAGACTGAGAACATCGACCTTGCAATGATCTACAAGATCAAACAGGAAGGCTTGAAGTATTCTCAGATTGAAGAACTTGCATTTGGACTTACCGACCTTACAGGCCCCCGGCTCACAGGTTCGACCGGTATGACTCGTGGTAATGAATGGGCTAAAAAGAAAATGGAAGAACTTGGATTCCAGAATGTAAGGATTGAAGCTGCCGACGAATTTGATAAACCCGGATGGGACAATGTGAAAACATATGCGGCAATGACTGCACCATATTATTCAAATTTTGCATGTAATCCTGTTGCATGGACAGGAAGTACAAACGGAGTTGTTAAAGGGGAAGTAGTTTATGTTGATGTCAAAGCAGAGGCTGATCTTGAAAAATATAAGGGAAAACTGGCCGGTAAGATAGTACTGATGCCATCTTCAACCACTTATGAAGCAAGTTTTGAACCTCTTGCCAGCAGGTATACTGATGCACAACTCGCCGAAATGGAAAAGGCATCTGCCGGAAGGTCCGGAAGAAGACCAACTTTCGACTTTGCCCAGTATGCAGCCCAGAGAGCTCTCCGGAATAAAATATCCGAATTCCTCAGTAATGAGGGAGCTGCAGTTATTCTTAACGGTGCGGGAACATTCAACGTCCCCAGGTCGAACAGTGCTAACTACAAAAAGGGAGACAAAGAGCCTGTGGCACAGTTAAATCTGGCTGTTGAAGCTCACGGAAGAATGGAACGTATTCTGAAACACAATCTGCCGGTTGAAATGGAGATAGAAATTCAGAATAAGTTTTTCGAAAGTCCGACTGTTTATAATGTTATTGGCGAAATTCCCGGTACAGACAAGATCCTGAAAAACGAGGTTGTGATGATTGGAGCACATATCGATTCATGGCATGGCGGCACAGGTGCTGCTGACAACGCCTCAGGTTGCATTGTTATGATGGAAGCTCTGAGAATACTTAAAGCCATTGATGCTTCACCAAAAAGGACCATCAGGGTAGCATTATGGGGCGGTGAGGAAGAAGGATTCATCGGATCCAGAGGATATTCCGATAAATACCTTGCAGATAAGGAAACAAAAGAACATAAAGCGGATTTTGAGAAATTTGCCGGATATTTCAATATGGATAACGGTACCGGAAAATACCGTGGAATTTATCTCCAGGAGAATGACCTTGTCAGACCAATATTCGATCAGTGGATGGTACCTTTAAAGGATATGGGCTTTACGACAATATCGCCTAATAATACCGGAGGAACTGACCACCTGACTTTCAATAGCCTTGGTCTGCCAGGTTTCCAGTTCATTCAGGATGAGATTGAGTACGGCCGTGGTTATCATACTGTTATGGATACTTATGAGAGACTGGTTATGCCTGATCTGAAGCATAATGCGGTAATTACTGCAATATTTGCATACAATGCTGCTATGAGGAATGTCAAGCTTCCTGCCAAACCGGTAATGAAGCCACATCCTGAAGATTCGCAGAGACCAAGATTCTGATAAATAAATAACCATAGAGGCCACAGAGCTTCTGTGGTTATTTTATTTTCCTCCGGAAATTAAATCTTTCAACTCCTCTATGTGAGCACGATATACCCCTCTTGGACTGGTATTGTATTTTTTGCATAGTGAGGCTGCATAACCTGTTGCAACTCCCATTTGTCCGGTTGTATTCATTACCCTGGGACCGCCAAGACCCACATGTGAACAACTGAAGCATCTTCCGGCCATCAGCAGGTTTTTGATATTCTTTGAATATAGCGATCTGTAGGGAATATAGTAATGATCCACAGGATAAAAGAGAGCCTCAGAGAGAAAGTCGGATTTTGAAGAATCTTTTAAATTCACCTGATAGTGGACATCAATATCTCTTTGCTCCATAACCACAGCATCTGGAAACTCAACCATATTCTTCTCGTCCTGAAAGGTATAGATATAATCACCTATCAGTCGTCGGGATTCCCTTTTCCCTACCAAATATGAAACCCATTCAAGTTCACGCTTTGAGTTTTCAGGAAGTTTTTTTGCGTTATAGAATGATCCATAGATTGCTTTCAACATATGATCCCTGATTTTCTCAGCATCATCAATCTGGTTAAGAGTGTCATTTGAATATTCCCACTGCCATTCTCCCTGTATCGCTGCATGTCCGTCAGCAACTTCAAGGGCCCACGGAACTTCGGGAAATTTCACCGGCTCATCTGTTTCACGGCTCCTCCATAGAACCGATGACCCCATCACCCTGTTATCTGACTTTGAAGGACTCCACAGTTCCTTATGTTCATCCCAGTTCTCGTTAAATCTGGAAGAATCTTCCCTGCCGTACATGTAATCAGCTCCGGCCCAGTATCCAATCCAACCGTCTCCTGTGCAGTCTATAAATAATGGTGCTTTGAAACGTTTTACTTCTCCAGTTGAAGTGTGTTTTGCATCAACTGATGTTATTGAATCAGAAAATGTATTTGCAGCATAAGCCTTGAAATTCAGAAACTGGTGAATATCCGGGTATTGACTCATCGCATTATGTCGTTTCCTGTCATCCCGCACAGCTTCAGGAGAACCATTAGGCCAATGGACAGTATTAAGCATATTAAGTATTCTGCCCGACTTCCATGTAATTCCCTCAGTGTGAACACGTATTTCACTGCTGGCATTTCCGCCCAGGACCGGACGGTCATGGATCAATGCAACAATTAATCCCTGTTCGGCAGCTGCAATCGAGGCAGCACACCCTGCAATTCCGCCACCAATCACAACCAGATCAAATGATTCTTCCACATCTGGTTCATCACTTTCCTTAAGTAGAGACTTTCTGAATTTGGATAACTCTGCGGTTTTGTTTGGAGGCATTTTTTTTAAGGTACTCATATAGATTGCATCACAGCGACCTTCGAAACCGGTAATATCATGTAGTCCGATCGTTACAACTGTATCCTTTAGTTTTGCGCTTCCTGCATACTGCCATCCCCAGCCTTCAGTAGTTCCGAGATCCCCTTTGAGTATTTTACCTTCGGCATTAATCCTGAATCTTCCTGGTGCTTCCCACTTTCCAGGAGCCCAGTTCATTGTTCTGATCCAGATATGGTATCTTCTGGGAGCAGGTAGGTTTACTTCAGTTAAAGCATCTTCCACTGGTTTCCCAAGTCCGTGAGCAAGCAGGTAGGGAGATCCCATCTGAAAGACAAATTGTGGATCAACTACCCACCCCCCTTTTTGTGTAAAACTTTCTGCCTCAACAAGAACTTCCTGTTTTTCAACATTACATGAACTGATAATAGCAGTAAGAAGTATAATAATCATAAAGGATTTTTTCATATAAGGATATTTTATTCTTTAATACCGGCAAGGTCAATAATAAAGGTATACTCAAGGGCTGTAATCCTGTACCTTTCAAATCTTCCCGAAGCACCACCATGTCCTGCAGACATATTCACATCCATAACAAGAAGATTGTCATCTGTCTTCATGTCGCGAAGCTTTGCCACCCATTTTGCAGGTTCCCAGTATTGTACCTGTGAGTCCCAGTAACCTGTGGTTACCAGGATATTAGGATAATCCATAGCCTTTACCTGATCGTATGGTGAATAAGAAAGCATGTAATCGTAATACTCCTTTTTCCTGGGGTCACCCCATTCATCCCATTCAAATGTTGTAAGAGGAATTGTTTCATCAAGCATAGTAGAGACAACATCCACAAAAGGTACAACTGCTATCACTCCTTTATACAGTTCGGGTTTCATATTTACTATTGCACCCATAAGAAGTCCGCCGGCACTTCCGCCCATGGCGAAAAGCTTATCAGGACTTGTATATTTCTCATTTACAAGAAACTGAGCACAATCATTAAAATCGGTAAAGGTGTTGATTTTCTTCAGAAGTTTCCCGTCTTCATACCAGTATCGTCCCATTTCACTACCTCCCCTGACATGAGCCAATGCAAATACAAATCCCCTGTCAATAATGCTCAGAGCTGCTGATCTGAAGCCTGCGTCAGTCGAAGATCCGTATGAACCATAAGAATATAAAAGTAAAGGAGCTTTTCCATCCTTTACAAATCCTTTCCTGTATACGAGTGATACAGGTACCATTGTTCCATCACCAGCCTTTGCCCATAAACGCTTGGATTCATACTTATTCTTGTCGAAACCACCAAGGACCTCTTCTTCTTTCATAATCTTCTTTTCCTTCGAACTCATATTATAATCGATAACCGAGTTTGGTGTTGTAAGAGAGGAATATGAATATCGCAATATCTCAGTACCAGGTTCCGGATTTATACTAATTCCGGCCATATATGTCTCTTCACCAAAATCGAGGTAATGCTCAGTATTGTCACTTGTCTTTATTATCCTGAGATTGGTAAGCCCCTTGATTCTTTCCTCTGCAACAAGGTAATTGTCAAAAAGCTCGAAGTTTTCGAAAAGCACATCCGCCCTGTGAGGAATAATATCAGTCCAGTTTTTAATTGCTGTGCTTCCCTCCTGTGTTTTCATCAGTCTAAAATTCGAAGCACTATCTGTATTTGTTCTGATATAAAAGGTGTTACCAAGATGATCAACACTGTACTCATGATTTACTTTGCGTGGTTCAAAGACTTTCAATGGTCCTTGAGGCTTTGCAATTTCCAGATAACGAACCTCAGTAGCAAGTGTCTGTGATGAATTGATAAACAAATATTTCTCACTTTTTGACTCCTGAAGATAAACGCTGTATGTTTCGTCTTCTTCATTGTATATCAGTGTATTGTCAGCAGTTCCTAATTTATGACTGTAGATCTTATCTGCCCGGAGCGTTTCAATATCCTTACCCACATAAAAAACAGTTTTATTATCGGAAGCCCAAACAACCTGTCCTGTTGTGTTTTCAATCCTGTCATCAAGAAGTGAATTGGTTTCGAGATTCAGGAAATTAATTGTATACCGTCTCCTGCTTATAAAATCAGTACCATAGGCAAGTAACTTATTATCACGGCTGACCGACAAACCACTGACCGAGCAATATTCTTTTCCAACAGCCAGTTTGTTAACATCCAGAAGGATTTCCTCGGGAGCTTCCAGCGAACCCTTCTTCCTGAAATAGACAGGGTATTCATTGCCTTCGCTGAACTTTGTGTAATAATAATATCCGTTTTTAAAGAAGGGAACTGAAGAATCATCCTTCTTTATCCTTCCCACAATTTCATCATAAACCTTTTTCCGAAGTACTTCTGTCGACTTCAGAACTTCATTCTTATAGCTGTTCTCATCATTCAGGTAGTTAAGTACATTCTTAGTCTGCTCATCAGGCACAGAATCATTTTTCTGGTCATCTGAAAGTCTCATCCAGAAGTAGTTGTCAACTCGTTTGTCAAATACTTCATGTGGAATTTTTTCCGCAATAGGAGGCTTAACTGATATACGTGTAGTGCAGGCTATTAAAAAGGCTGCAAATAAAACTGCAAAAATCAAGTTGGTTCTTTTCATGATTACAATATTTGGTTTGAGGGTTTGATGGTTCGAACTATTATTCTTTTTGTTTATTTAAATCTTTCATAGATAACTGAACTCTCTTACGTTCAATGTCAACTGCAATGATCTTAACCATAACATGCTGGTGAAGCTTTACAACTGCTGATGGATCAGAGATATATTTGTTGCTCATATTTGAAATGTGCACAAGTCCGTCCTGCTTAATACCGATATCAACAAAGGCTCCGAATTTTGTAACATTTGTTACAATTCCGGGAACAACCATTCCCGGTTTGCAGTCCTCCAATGAATGAATATCTGCAAACCGGAATTCCTTGATTTTAGAACGGGGGTCACGTCCGGGCTTTGCGAGTTCATCCATTATATCCTTAAGTGTCGGCAAACCAGTGACTGGTGTAACATATATATCGAGCTTAATCTCTTTTCGTTTGTTATCATTGATAATAAGATCCTTAACATCGCAACCAAGATCCTTCGACATTTTCTCCACGACATGATAACTCTCGGGGTGCACGGCACTGGCATCTAGCGGATTCATAGCATTCCTTATCCTGAGAAATCCGGCACTCTGTTCGAAAGCCTTCTCTCCCATCCTCTTTACCTTAAGCAACTCTTTCCTTGATCTGAACGGACCATTCTCTTTTCTGTAATCTACTATATTCTGGGCAAGCTGGGGACCGAGGCCTGATACATATGTTAAAAGGTGCTTGCTTGCTGTGTTTACCTCTACACCAACGGCATTAACGCAGCTCATAACAACATCATCAAGGGATTTCTGAAGCTTCTGCTGATCAACATCATGCTGGTACTGACCCACACCAATGGATTTAGGATCGATCTTTACAAGCTCTGCCAGAGGATCCATCAACCGCCTGCCAATCGATACTGCACCCCTTACCGTCACATCATAATCGGGGAATTCCTCCCTTGCAACTTTTGAGGCTGAATATATTGATGCTCCCGCTTCACTTACAACAAAAACCTGAATATCATTTTCAAATTTTACCCATTTTATGAATTCCTCAGTTTCCCTGCTGGCAGTTCCGTTACCAATAGCTATTGCTTCAATTTTATATGCATTTACAAGAGACAGGATCTTTTTAACTGACATAGCTGTCTCATTCTGTGGCGGGTGCGGATAAATGGTTTCGTTATGCACAAGGCTTCCCTGCCTGTCAAGACATACAATTTTACACCCTGTCCTGAATCCGGGATCAATAGCGAGGACATTTTTTTCCCCCAGCGGAGAGCCAAGCAGAAGCTGGCGGAGATTGTCGGCAAAAACAGCAATAGCATCATTGTCAGCCTTCTCCTTTGAAATATTCCTGAACTCTGTCTCCATGGATGAAGAAAGAAGTCTTTTCCAGCTGTCCTTTATTGCTCCTTCCACAATATCGGATGAAGCATTTCTCCCTTTTATAAAAATATTATTCAGTAAGTCAAAAGCATTCTCTTCTACCGGCTCCACCGAAAGCCGGAGGAATCCTTCCTCCTCGCCCCTTCTCATAGCAAGAAGCCTGTGTGAAGGGCATTTACGCAGTGGTTCAGACCAGTCAAAATAGTCAGTGTATTTTATACCTTCTGTTTCCTTGCCTTTAACAACTTTTGAATAGATGACAGCTTCCTTTTCAAACAGGTGCCTGAGCTGTTTGCGTGCCTTTTCATCTTCGCTAACCCATTCGGCAATGATATCGGAAGCTCCTGCAATTGCCTCCTCCACATTTGCCACCTGGTCATTGAGAAATCCTTCTGCTTTACCTTCAGGATCATTTTCATTCTGATCAATTATGATCTGAGCAAGTGGTTCCAGACCTTTTTCCCTGGCAATAGTTGCCCGGGTACGTCTCTTAGGTCTGTAAGGAAGATAGATATCCTCAAGTTCCGACATTGTCAGGGAAGCGTCAATCCTGGCTCTGAGTTCTGGAGTCATTTTATCCTGCTCTTCTATTGACTTAATTACAGCTTCCCTACGGGCATCCAGCTCCCTGAGCCTGTCATATTCTTCCTTGATATGCATCAGCTGTACCTCATCAAGGCTGCCTGTCATCTCCTTTCTGTAACGGCTTATGAACGGTATTGTCGCTCCTCCGTCAAGCAATCTGATTGTGTTCTCAACCTGCCAGTCGTGAAGGATAAGTTTTTTAGCAATTATCAGTATATTCTTATCTGCAGTCATAAAATAATTGGTTCAATGGTTCGACGGTATGACGGTATGACGGTTTGACGGTCAGAACTGTGCGGATTCTTATACGATGGTTCCCCTCCAGGGAGGGGTTAGGGGTGGGTTTTCTCATTGTAAAATTATTCTACATAAATAACAAGTCCCTTCAGATACTCACTCTCCGGATGATAAATATTCACAGGATGATCAGAAGGCTGGCTCATCTGGTATAATATCCTTACGTTTCTTCCAGTGTTGGCAGCCGCTGCAAAGACTGATTTTCTGAAATTCTCTTTGGTTACCACCTGTGAGCAGGAGAAAGTAAAAATAATTCCTCCGGGTTTTATCTGCTCAATAGCCCTCATGTTAAGCCTCTTATAACCCTGCAGAGCATTTGCCAGCACATTATTATGCTTTGCGAAGGCTGGAGGATCCAGGATTATCAGATCGTATTTGTTCTTTATATCGTTCAGATAATCAAAAGCATCTACCTGGAAAGCTTCATGTCTTTTATCCTCACCGTAATTAAGTCTGATGTTCTCCTTAGCCAGTTCAATAGCTGAAAAAGAGCTGTCGACTGTGTGAACTGAAGCTGCATTTTTCATAGCATAAACAGAAAAGCCACCTGTGTATCCGAACATATTGAGGACAGTTCTTCCCTCAGAAAATTCTCCCAGCAAACTTCTGTTATCCCTCTGGTCAATAAAAAATCCTGTTTTCTGACCTGTGGTCCAGTCAATTCTGAATTTATAGCCATTCTCTGTAACAATAACCGGATCAGATGAACCGTAAAGGTATTCATTCACCGCTTCTATACCCGACATATGAGGAATTGTACCTTCACTTTTATCATATACAGCAAACAGCTGATCACCAAGCAATTCTACCAGGATGGATGAAATCTCTTTCCTGATCCTGTAGAAACCCAGTGAATGCAGTTGCATAACCGCCACACCATTGTAGAAATCGGTTATTAATCCTGGCAAGCCGTCACCTTCTCCGTGTATTAGTCTGTATACGTTAATATGAGGGTGTCCGACCAATCCGATTGCTTTCCTGTAACCTATCGCTTTCTTAATTCTATCCCTGAAAAAGCCCAGGTCTGGTTCAACCTGTTCAAATGACAAAACCCTTACCGCTATTGAACTTGGCTGATAATGACCCATTGCAAGAAAGTTATCCTTATTGTCAAATACATCCACCAGGTCACCCTCAGCAGGATTTCCATACATTTTTTTAATGGCACCTGAGAATATCCAGGGATGAAATCTCTTTACCGACTGCTCCTTCCCCGACTTAAGTACGATCTTTACTCTATCCACAATTTTATACAGACTAATTAATATCTCTATTACAAACATTTAACCCCTATCCCGATAGCTATCGGGACCCCCAAGGGGGACTTTCCTCCCCTCTAAAGCCCCCCCTGGGGGGTTTGGGGGTCAAACTTCCGTTCGTAAGCTTCCTGTAAATCTGGTGACACACCCAGGCATCTGTAGCAGCATAAATCATTTGTGCCTCTGAAAGCTGCTCTGCTTCCCAATCGGTAACCTGCTGACGCTTTGATATCCTGAATCCCAGTACTATCGCTGTAAGCTTTTTAAGTCCTGAACTTTCAATCCCGAAATCCTTTACAAAAGACTGAAGATCAACAAATCCCTCAGGAGAAAACTTTTTAACGCCCTTAAGAAATCGGAGATCATCGTGTATTGCAACACCGGCTTTGATTACTGAAGGAGAAGATAACAGACTGATCAGCTCATCAGGAAGGCCGATCCTGTTAATCCTGAAGAGAACGGCAAGCTTATCAGTTGAAAGCTGAATCAGAGATACTTTGTTTTTTTTGCCCTTCCTGAATGAAGGACGTGTTTCTGTATCAAAGCCAAGAAGATCCTTTCCCCTTAGCCTGGGAAGCACCCTACTGAAAGTCTCCATGTCCTCAACCTGAACAATTTCACCTTTAAACCATGAAAGCTCATGGGCTGCAATTTCCTCTGCAGTAATATTCGGATTGTATCTATTATTTACCATCGTTTCTTAAATCCTTTTGTCGCCTGCTTATAAACCAACCGGAAGTATTTCGCTCCTCATCATTTACATCTTCTTCCTCAATTCTGCCTATCTCTTCCCCTGAATAAATGAAACAATGGATTGCCCTCATTGAATTTACAAGTTTCTGTCCCCAGAAATTCTCAAAATTG
>CALMJY010000046.1 GCA_937864815.1 uncultured Bacteroidota bacterium | reverse complement strand
CTTGTCTCCGGTAGCCGGTAGCCGGTAGCCGGTTCTTAATCCCATGAAAAACTACACTATAATTGTGCAGATACAAAAAATAATCATATCTTTGAGGCCAATTTTTTCACAATATAATGTCTAACTTATTAATTATTAGTAGCTTAATTTAAAATCATGACTGAAAGCAAAAAGAAAACAACAAAGAAGGATGTTGTTGAAACAAATGACGCTGAAGCAAAACAGCCAAAGAAAGTAAAAGCAAAAACTGTTAAAAAGGTAAAGGAAACTGATCTTCTTGCAACTGAAGAACCAGTAAATGAAGGTATTACTGAAAAAGCAACAGCAGCAGATTACGGAATAGAATCTGATGTTAAAAAGGAGAAAAAATCCAGGAAAAGCCACACTGAATCTGATGATGACAAAGTAGTTCAGATTAAGGTAAAATCCGAGACTCACGGTGTTGTTCAGGCTGAAGAGTTTGACTGGGATCGCTTTGAAGATGAAGAACTCCGTAATTCACCCAAGTACAAGGAGTATGAATCGCTTTATGATGAAACTCTCTCAACTGTGGCAGTTGATGAAGTTGTTATGGGTACAGTTATCCAGATGACCTCACGTGAGGTTGTCATCAATATCGGTTATAAGTCTGAAGGTGTTGTCAGCCTTAACGAGTTCCGTTATAATCCGAATCTTAAGGTAGGTGATCGCGTTGAGGTATATGTTGAAAGCCAGGAAGACAAGAAAGGACAGCTTCTTCTTTCACACAAGAAAGCCCGCGCTATTAATTCATGGGACAGGGTTAATGCCTCACTTGAAAAAGATGAGATAATTACAGGTTACATCAAGTGCCGCACAAAAGGAGGTATGATCGTTGACGTATTTGGCATAGAAGCATTCCTCCCGGGATCGCAGATCGATGTTAAACCAATTCGCGATTACGATGTATTTGTAGGCAAAACAATGGAATTCAAGGTGGTTAAGATCAACCAGGAGTTCAAAAACGTTGTTGTTTCCCATAAAGCTCTTATTGAAGCTGAACTTGAACAGCAGAAGAAAGAGATTATTGCAAAACTTGAAAAAGGACAGGTTCTTGAAGGAACCGTTAAAAATATAACATCATACGGAGTGTTCATTGACCTTGGTGGTGTTGATGGACTTATTCATATTACAGACCTTTCATGGGGAAGGGTTAATCATCCTGAAGAGATTGTCAAGCTTGACCAGAAACTCAATGTGGTTATCCTCGATTTCGATGATGACAAGAAGAGAATTGCACTTGGTCTGAAGCAGCTTACATCACATCCATGGGATTCAATTGATCCTAATCTTGCCATAGGCGATAAAGTTAAAGGAAAAGTAGTGGTAATGGCAGATTACGGCGCATTCGTTGAGATTGCTCCCGGTGTTGAAGGTCTTATCCATGTTTCAGAGATGTCCTGGTCACAGCATCTTCGCAGTGCTCAGGAATTCCTTAAAGTTGGTGATGAAATAGAGGCAGTTATCCTTACACTTGACAGGAATGAGAGGAAGATGTCACTCGGAATCAAACAACTTAAGTCAGATCCATGGCAGAATATTGATGAGAAATACACTTTAGGTTCAAAACATACAGCCAAAGTCAGGAATTTCACCAACTTCGGAGTATTTGTTGAGATTGAGGAAGGTGTAGACGGACTTATACATATTTCTGATCTCTCATGGACCAAGAAGATCAAGCATCCTGCAGAATTCACAGCTATTGATGCAGAAATTGAAGTAGTGGTTCTGGAAATCGATAAGGAAAACAGGCGTTTGAGTCTTGGTCACAAGCAGCTTGAAGAGAATCCATGGGACGTATTTGAAACACTCTTTACGATGGATTCAATACATGAGGGAACCGTGATGGAGGTGTTTGACAAAGGCGCTGTAATCGCCCTTCCATATGGTGTTGAAGGATTTGTTACTCCGAAACATCTTGTTAAGGAAGACGGTCTTATGGCAAAGGTTGATGAAAAACTTCAGTTCAAAGTAATAGAATTCAATAAATCCGCTAAAAAGATCATCCTTTCACACAGCAGGGTTTTTGAAGATGAGAAGAAAGCAGCTGAAGCACCTGTGAAGAAATCAGAACCTGCTGTTGCAAAAAAGACAACAAGAAAAACAAAGACCAGTGCTGAAAAAACTACACTTGGCGATATTACACAGCTTGCGGCTTTAAAAGAAGAAATGGAAGAAAAAGAGAATAAAGCTTCCAAGAAATAGAAAAATTGATTAAATTTAGGCTATCAAATCTTTAATACTATGGATTTCAATATTGAAAGCCGGAATAACAGCACTGTCATCCAGATACAGGCTGAAAAACTTGATACTCACATTGCACCGGCACTTAAGTCGGAACTGGTTCTCGTTTCAGGGAAAGGGGAGAAGAATATCATCCTCGATCTGAAAAAGTGCCAGTATTGTGATTCTTCAGGGCTCAGTGCAATTTTGGTAGCAAACAGGTTGTGCAAAAATGCAGGTGGCGTATTCGTGCTTTGCGGCCTTAACGAAGCTGTCGAAAGACTTATAACAATTTCACAGCTTGATACGGTACTGACTATTACAGGAACCGTAGAGGATGCTGAAAAGATGATAGCATAGGCTTCACGCTTGCAGAGTGCCATGAAACTGACCATTCTTGGTAGTAGTTCAGCACTGCCGACTTCAGAAAGATTCCCATCCGCTCATGTGCTTAATGCGCATGAGCGGTTGTTTTTAATAGACTGCGGTGAAGGTACCCAGATGCAGCTTCGTAAAAAAAGGATCAGGTTCGGAAAAATAAATCATGTGTTTATCAGCCATCTGCATGGTGATCATGTATTCGGACTTTACGGATTCCTCTCCACTTTAAACCTGATGGGCAGAAAAGCACCTCTCAGCCTCTATGCACCTGAAATGTACGGTTCAATTCTGCGATCACACCTGGGTGATTTCGATATTAATCTTGGCTATGAAATTGATTTTTTCCCCCTTTATGGCAATGATCCGGTATTGGTTCTGGATGATAAATACATTACTGTAACTGCCATTCCTCTGATTCACCGTGTCCCTTCATTCGGATTTCTTTTCAGGGAAAAGCAGAAGGATAGAAACATAATAAAAGATCGTATAATCGAATTCGGAATTCCGGTTGAAAGAATTCCTGCCATCAAAAAAGGTGAGGATTATTTAAGGGATGATGGAACTATTATCAGGAATGAGGATCTCACTCTTCCTCCTGATGAGCAATTATCTTACGCTTACTGCAGCGATACAAGATTTTGTCCGCGTCTTTCAACTTTTGTAAAGGATGTAACCATGCTCTATCATGAAGCTACCTTCGATAAAGATAAAACTGAACTTGCTGCAGCTACTTTTCATTCAACAACACTTGATGCGGCAAAAGTTGCTGAAAAAGCCGGAGCAAAAACACTTCTGATCGGTCATTTTTCTTCCCGTTACCGGAAGATTGAACCATTGGTGGATGAAGCCAGAACTATATTCCCTCGTACATTTCCGGCAATTGACGGCAAGAGTTATGAAATCACAAACAACACTATTGACTACTGATCAAAAGAATGCCTATATTTGGGTTCACCATTAAATAACACAGAGCCTTGCAGGAAAAAATTCTGATTTTAGATTTCGGTTCTCAGTACACCCAATTGATTGCCAGAAGAATAAGGGAACTGAATGTATATTGTGAAATCCATCCGTTTAACCATTTCCCTGCTCCTGAAAAAGATGTAAAGGGAGTAATTTTGTCGGGAAGCCCGGCATCAGTGCGCGACAAAGATGCTCCTGTTCCAGACCTTTCCGGCATCAAGGGTGTACTTCCGCTTCTGGGGGTATGCTATGGAGCCCAGCACCTGGTTCACAATTTCGGCGGAGAGGTCCAGCCCTCAAAGAACAGGGAATATGGAAGAGCTAATCTTGTATTTGTAAATCATGATGATTTACTGTTCAAAGGAGTGACCTCAGGGACACAGGTTTGGATGTCACATGCAGATACAATAACCAGCCTGCCCGAACAGTATGAAGTAACAGGCTCAACATCAGACGTCAGAGCCGGAGCATATAAAATAAAAGGAGAAGAGACATGGGGGATCCAATTCCATCCTGAAGTTTATCATACTACTGAAGGGTCGGTGATGCTCAGAAATTTTGTTGCAGGTATTTGTAAATGCAAACAAAACTGGACACCCGGGTCATTTGTTGATTCTACAGTACAAATGCTGAAACAACAGCTTGGTAATGACAAAGTTATATTGGGACTTTCGGGAGGAGTGGATTCTTCAGTAGCTGCTTTTTTACTTCACAAAGCTATTGGAAGAAATCTTACCTGCATTTTTGTCGATAACGGGCTGTTGCGTAAAAATGAATTTTCAAAAGTGATGGAATCCTATCTCGGCCTTGGTTTAAATGTGACAGGAGTGGATGCAAGTGAAAGATTCCTGGGTGAACTTGAAGGGGAAAGTGATCCGGAAATGAAAAGAAAGATAATTGGAAGGGTATTTATAGAAGTATTTGAAAAGGAAGCACATAAAGTTAAAGACGTAAAATGGCTGGCTCAGGGAACAATTTATCCCGATGTAATTGAATCAGTTTCAGTTAAAGGTCCTTCTGCAACAATAAAGTCGCACCATAATGTCGGTGGACTACCTGATAAAATGCACCTCAGGGTAGTAGAACCACTCAGACTTCTCTTTAAAGATGAAGTAAGAAAAGTGGGATTCGCACTTGGCTTGCCTGAATATATCCTAAAGAGGCATCCTTTCCCGGGTCCGGGACTTGCAATCAGGCTTTTAGGGCCTATATCAAGAGAGAATCTGAATATACTGAAAGAGGCGGATGAGATATTTATTGAAGCTCTGAGGAACAGTGGATTATATGACACAGTGTGGCAGGCTGGAGTAATTCTGCTGCCGGTCAGATCTGTGGGTGTTATGGGTGATGAAAGGACCTATGAAAATGCCGTGGTTCTGAGAGCAGTTTCATCTACTGATGGAATGACTGCTGACTGGTCACACCTTCCATACGAATTCCTGGGAGCAGTTTCCAATGAAATTATTAATAAGGTAAAGGGCATAAACAGAGTAGTTTATGATATTAGTTCGAAGCCTCCTTCAACAATTGAGTGGGAATGATGTTTATAATGATATAAATCAAATTCATGAAAAGAATATTAAAAACCGGAGTAATACTGGTATCAGCATTACTGTTTATATCAAAGCCGGTTACAGCACAGGTTCTTAATGAGCAGACCTTTAAGATTGGAAGGACTCTCAGCCTGATCGATGCGTTCTATGTCGATACTACACAGATGGATAAGCTTGCTGAAAAAGCTATCGTCGAAATACTCAAGAATCTGGATCCTCATTCAACATATATTTCAGCAAAGGATGTCAAGGATATGAATGAACCGCTGAATGGAAATTTTGAGGGAATAGGAATTCAGTTCAATATTCTGCGTGACTCGATAATAGTAATTGAACCTATTGCAGGAGGACCATCTGAAAAAGTGGGTCTCAAAGCAGGTGACAGGATACTCACAATTAACAAAGAGAAGGTTACAGGTATCGGGATTACAACTGCAGGTGTACGAAGCAAGCTTATGGGTCCCAAAGGCACAAAAGTAAATGTTACCATCTTCAGAAAAGGTGAAAAGGATATTCTTGATTTTACTATTATCCGTGATAAGATACCTATTAACAGCCTCGATGCTGCCTATATGCTTGACAAGGAAACAGGATATATAAAACTTAACAAGTTTGCTGCCACAACTGACAAGGAGTTTTCTGATGCTGTGGACACACTCAGAAAAAGAAAAATGCAAAATCTTGTAATTGATCTCAGAGGAAATGGCGGAGGATATATGATGGCTGCAACGCAGATTGCCGAAAGATTTTTCTCCGATCAGAAACTTCTTGTTTACCTCTCGGGAAGGAAAACACCACGACAGGATTATAAATCCAAGGGATCAGGAAATCTCTCATCAGCGCGTATTGTAATACTTACAGATGAAAACTCAGCATCTGCAAGTGAGATCCTTTCCGGTGCAATTCAGGACTGGGACAGGGGTGTCATAATGGGACGCAGAACATTTGGCAAAGGTTTGGTTCAGAATGGATTCTATCTTACTGACGGTTCCATGGTAAGACTGACAATAGCACGATATTATACACCAACAGGCCGTTCAATACAAAGTCCTTATAATGGCGGATATGACAAGTACATCGAGAACTTTTATAAACGATACACTGATGGGGAGCTGATAAGTGCTGACAGTATCAAGATGCCTGATTCTCTTAAATACAAGACACTTGTGAACAATCGTATAGTATATGGAGGCGGAGGTATAATGCCTGATGTTTTTGTTGCAGTCGATACTACTTACAATACATCCTATTTCAGAAGACTTGCCGGGAAAGCAGTACTCAATTCATTTACACTTGAGTATTATGATCGCAACAGAACTCAGATAAATTCAAAGTATAAGAGCTTTGCAGATTTCAGGACAAACTTCCAGTTCACACCGGAGGACATAAAAGCTTTCATTGCAAAAGGTGAAGCTGAAGGAGTGAAATTTGACGAGGAGCAGTACAATATCTCAAAGGATGAAATACTTCTTGTCCTTAAAGGGCTGGTTGCTGCCAATATGTGGCAACTATCGGAGTATTATCAGATTATAAATCAGAATGATAAGGTAATTGATAAGGCACTTGAAGTTATATCGGATAAAGCCAGGTATAACACAATAATAGGATACAAATGATCCTTACAATAATAAGGAAATGAGATTTGTAGCAAAGACTCTTTACGGACTTGAAAAGATTCTTGCCGGGGAGCTGACTGATCTTGGTGCCTCAAATGTCCATACTGCTAACAGGGCAGTATTATTCGATGGAAATATGAACCTGCTTTACAGGGCAAATTACTGTTCAAGGACAGCCCTGTCATTCCTGATGCTTGTTGCAGAGTTCAGAATAAGATCCAAGGATGACCTATACAAAGGGTGCTTAAAAATAAGATGGGAAGAATATATTAATGAAGAAAGCACTTTTTCAATCTCTCCTGTTGTTAATTCCCCTTTGTTTACACATACAGGTTATTCTGGTCTTGTAGTTAAGGATGCGATTGCCGATTATTTCAGAAACCGAAGCGGAAAAAGGCCTTCTGTAAATCAAAATGATCCGGATCTCCTTGTAAACCTGCATATCAGCAACGACAAAGTTACTGTATCCCTCGATTCTTCAGTAGTTCCTCTTTTCAAGAGAGGTTACAGGCTTGAGCAGACTGCCGCACCTCTTAATGAGGCTCTTGCGGCAGGAATTCTCTTAATTTCAGGTTGGGAGGCAAAAACAGCTTTACTTGATCCTATGTGCGGTTCGGGAACAATACCGGTCGAGGCTGCATTGATTGCATCCAGAATTCCTCCTGGTCGGTTCAGGAAATCATTCGGATTCCAGAAATGGAAGGGCTATAATGAAGAGCTTTTTAATAATGTCAGGTCTGAATCTGATAACAGGATCATTAGTCCACCGGTTAAAATATCTGCCAGCGATATATCACCTGAGGCAGTTAAACTGGCCGAAGCAAACATCAGGCGAGCCGGTCTAAGCGATTCTATATCATTGCAGGTTGCTGATTTTAAGGATCTTAAATCTGTTGATAATGAGGGAGTTGTGGTTATGAATCCTCCATACGGACTAAGACTTAATCCCGGGGAACTTGACTCTATTTATGGAATGATAGGTTCAACTCTAAAGCATGGTTTCAGCGGAAATACAGCATGGCTCATAACCTCTAACAGGGAATCCCTGAGGAAAGTAGGTCTTAAACCAGCACAGAAATATACTCTTTTCAACGGCGCTCTCGAATGTATCCTCCTGAAATATGAACTTTATCAGGGTTCAATGAAAGTCCGGAATCCTTGAAATCTCCTTAAAAATGGTGTTAGTCACAAAAAATAGTATCCTTTATCAAAAAACTCCTTTTTTATTAAGTAGGAAAGTGGATATGTTATAATTTGGTAACTTCATATTTTTATTATATTTGTTATTGGAATTACGTCACCTCATCTAAAATGAAGCTTAAATGAGCTTTAATATAGAGAATTATTTTTCAGATCAGCCAAAAGACAATGTAATCCTTATGTATAAGGGTAATGTTGATTCTGACGTGATAAACCATGTACTTGACTCGGTTGAGGAAAAAATGGTGGCCGTAAACGATAATCCTAAACTCCGCAAGAAAGTTTATAATGTGCTTGTTGAGAGTTTACAGAATCTTTTTCACCATGTTGATAAAGTACCAGCTGATTTTGAGGAGCAGGCTGAAAAATATGGTTTGCTTGTAGTTAAAAAAGTGGATACAGGGTATAAAATTGTGACAGGTAATTTTGTCCAGAGTGAAAATATTGAGAAGCTGGAGGAGAAAATAAAGCGTATTAACCGGTCAACTCATGAGGAGATAAAGGAACTATACAAGTTTATACTCAATCATCAGAGGATCTCCGCAAAGGGAGGCGGAGGACTCGGACTGGTAGATATCGCAAGAAAAACAGGTAACAAATTAGACTATGCTTTTGTTAAGTATAATGACAATTATTCATTTTTTTATCTGGATATTCTGGTAAGCGAAGAAAAAGAAAATTAAGCAACTAAAAAAAGAAAAATATGGAACCGATCATCATCGAAGGAACCCCGAAAACACCAACAGTAAAATTTGATGCTGCAGCTGGAATTTTTGAAATCAAAGGACGCTCAATTCCTGAAAACTCAGTAGAGTTTTACAAACCGCTAGTCGACTGGCTCGAGAGTTATAAGGAAACCCCGCTGGCAAAAACTACGGTTAATATACGTCTTGAATATTTCAATACAAGTTCCTCCAAATGCATACTTGATGTCTTCAAGAAACTTGAAGCTATTCACAAGGCTAAAAATGAAGTAGAGGTTAACTGGTATTATGAAGAGGACGATGAGGATATGCTCGAAGCCGGAGAGGACTATGAGTCAATCATCAGAGTACCTTTCAAGATGATTGAAATCACCGACTGACAACGGTTCTTATATTATTGTAACAGATCGGTTGTTCCAAAATATAAGAGGCTGTCTCATATGAGGCAGCCTCTTTATATTTTTACTTATTTGTCTACTCCTTGAATTTCTTGCCCATAATAACTTCACCTGAATCAAGCAACCTTTTCAGTAGCCTGAAATAGAGCGCCAGGTAAAGCCCCAGAGTCATAACCCATAAAACAATAACGTTTACTAAATATGTGTCAACATATGTTCCGAAGACCTGTTTTGTTGGGGAATAAAAATGAGCCTTGATAAACGGATGGCTCGGATCAAGGAAAATAGGATCCATTTTCTGAATAAGCTCTCCCTTATATTCTATTATTGTTTCAGTTTCATTCTTGTTTACAGCAAACTCTTCAAGTGATTCATTATGGTGTTTGTCGCGTAACAACATAAAAAGGTTTCCTTCTTCCTTCTCTAATCTGCCGATTAGAGCATTTCTTTTGTTATCAGCGAAATTATAGTAATCGATATAATACTTTCGCAGGATCTCGACATAGTTATGGGCGGCAGCTAATGCTTCAGTCGTTACTTTATCATGTGTAAGCATATCAAGGTATTCAAATTTGATTTTGGGCACGAATACCATCTCCTTGGCTATTTCATTTCTGACAATGGTGAGGTTGTAAATGAAATCTTCATTCCTCTCACCTTTTTTCAGGCTATTGGTTAATAATTCCAGCTTCGATTTCATTTCGGTGCACCAGAAATTTCTTTTGAAGTTCCCACGGCTCTTCATCTTTTCATATTCATAAAACTGGTTTTCGAATTTATTGTATATGAATTGATTAACCGCAAGAGCTTCATATCCCCAACGTGCAGTAATAAACTCCCCGTAAAAAGGTATGGAACTTGGGGATGAAATATTGGGGTTAAGTTTTTCAAATTTAACCATGACACCGCTCAGAATGATCTGTGGTATGACGAGGAAGGGAATAAGGATATAAATGGTTACAACTGCCTTGAAACTGTCAGATATTACAAGGCCAAGCATGTTAGCCCCGGCCCAGCATGTGAAGAGAACAAACCAGTACTGAAGCATCATCCCTTTTATTTCTGTGATTCCGTTTCCAACCAGAACAAAAGTAAAAGCCTGAATTGCAGAGATACCGAACTGGACAAATACCTTTGACATAAGATAGCTGTTCCAGCTGAGATTCAGAAATGCCTCACGCTTAAGTATTTTCCTGTCTTTAATGATTTCCTCGGCACTTACAGTAAGACCCATAAAAATTGCCACGATAACCGACATAAAGAGATAAACAGGCAGATTGCTGTTCTCATACAAAGTATAATGTGCATCCTTTGAACTCTCATTAAAATATTTAATGAGGAATGCCAGGAAGAATGCCAGTACCGGTGCTTCGAGCAGAGTAATTAAAAGATATTGTGTATCGGCTATTTTTGAGAGCACATCTCTCTTTGTGAAAACAATAAATTGTTTCAGCTTGTTTGGGGTCTTGAAATTGATTTCAGGAATTGCCCCGCCAGGCTCCCGGATGTCTTCCTTATTTTCATCCAGGAAAAGATTCCTCCAGTGTGAAGGTGAGATCCTTCTTGTTTCGGTTGGCTGACCGCTCTCAGTGAATACCTTGGTTTCAACAATGTTGAATATCTGCTCGGGATTGACATTTCCGCAAACGAAACATTCACTTTCATTGTAGTTTGCCTGTTCAATCTTCCTTTTAAAGTATTCGATGGAGTCGATCGGATTACCATTGTAAATAAGATAACCTCCGGTATCAAGGATTATAAGCTTGTCGAACATCTTGAATATTTCAGAAGAAGGCTGATGAATAACTATGAAGAGCAGCTTCCCTTTTCTTGCCAGTTCCTTCAGAAGGTCAAGGATATTTTCTGAATCACGGGATGAAAGACCGGAAGTCGGTTCATCGAGGAACATAATTGCCGGTTCACGAATAAGCTCAAGCGAAATATTCAGTCTCTTTCTCTGTCCGCCACTGATTTTTTTATTCAGCGGACTTCCAACCTGTATATCCCTGATCTCGTAGAGTCCCAGGTTTTTCAGAACACTGTCAACTCTGGCTACTATTTCCTCTTCGGAAAGATTATCAAAGCAAAGCTTGGCATTATAGTAAAGGTTTTCAAAAACAGAGAGTTCTTCAATAAGCAGATCATCCTGAGATACATACCCTATGAGCCCTTTTACTTTGTCCTTATCTTTATGAATGCTTACACCATTAATAAGGACTTCACCGTCAAAAGGACTATTGGTTCCGTTGAGCACACCAAGAAGTGTGGATTTTCCTGCACCGCTGGCTCCCATTATTCCTACCATTCTGCCTGATTCTTCCTTGAAGGTCATATGGTGTATACCAACTTTCCCGTTCTTAAACCTGTATTCCAGGTTATTGACCTCATAAACAACCCTGGACGCCATAAACTCCTCCTTAAGGAATTGCATGGTTACGTCCCAGTAATAAACAGGAGTTATCTTGTATCCTTTTATTGCAGCTCCCTGGCTGAATGGATATACCTTCTCTTCCTGTAGCAGCTGGCCGTTCATGGAAAGTTCACCAGATCCCTTAAACCTGACAAAGTACATCTGAACCGATGGCACGAAGAGTACCCACACATTGCCTTTCAGCTGATCCTTATAAACATGTTTTGCCTCCCCGGGATTGTAGTCGGGTATTCCGTTGATTATTAAAAGGTTGGATGTAGAGGGTATGTTTGTGAATGGATTCAGTACAAATTTTTCGATATGCTCATATTCTTCTGATGTTATATTCAATCCTTCAGCCAGTGTGCTGATAAAACCGAGTTCAAGCTGGCTTACTTCTCCTCCTCCTGATTTGCAGAATTCAAGAACCTGTATTACAACCACAATTCTCTGGTCCTGTGCAAGCTGACCCTGTTCATTGATCTCTTTACATAACTTTCTGATCCTAATGGCAATAGCGCCTTCACGCCTTTCAGCACTACTCTTCTCAAGTTTTTTCCTTGCCTCCTCATAAGCTGCATCATATGTTGACAGATATGTCTGAACAAGCTCCTGGTTGAGGAGCCTTCTAAGAAATGCTTCCACGACGCCTCTTCTTTCACTGTCATTGCTTTGTGGCTTGGCAATTATTGCGAATAGTTGCATCAGGGTTTCTAGGATCTTTTCACTCATGGTAAATCACATTTATTTCCGCATTGAAGATAGGAAAATAGTTTTTTGCTTCAAATATTTTAAACAAATGTTTTCTAATTATCACTTGTATTCAGGCTTTAACTTTCACTTTTCCCTTATTCTTTTTATTTTTCTTCTCAACCGAAAATCCAAACCTGCCAATAAGAGTTCCGGTCTCATAATATTTACCATGAGAATAACATATAGGTTTTGAATCATTTAGTCTGAAGAGTCCTGTTTTTTTGTCAACAAGATATTCATCAGCATTAACAGCAACAATTTCCGAAATGAACATATGATGTGTCCCCAGCTCCTTTATCTCTTTTACAACACACTCAATATTTACAGGTGATTCCATTATCATGGGAGCATTCACTTTTGATGCAGGCACAGGTGTAAGGTTCATCTCCTCGAACTTCCGGTGCATTGCACCTGATTTCACTCCGCACCAGTCAGTCGCAAAAGCAAGTGATCTGGTGGTGAGGTTAATCACATATTCTCCGTTTTTCCTGATAATATCATAGGAGTGCCTTTCTGGCCGGACTGAAATATAGCACATTGCCGGATCAGTGCATATTGTACCTGTCCAGGAGATAGTAATTATATTGTATTCCCCGGGTACAGAACCGCAGCTTACCATTACTGCAGGCAGGGGATAGATCATTGTCCCTGGTTTCCAGAGTAGCTTACTCATTTCAATTACATTTTAGGTCAAATATAGCTTTATTTATTGCCAGATTGACACTAAAAAGTTATCCCTTCCCATGTCAGAAGGACAAGCCCGATGTATTCACATGACGATGTCAGTTAAATAAAATTGTTTTACCTGAATGATCTGATACATGATTCCAGATCTCCATATATCTGAAAAACTGTATCAAGATGAAGCATTTTAAGCAGTTCCATTACATTCGGGCCTGGATTGGCGAACTTGATAATGCCATAGTTGTTTCTTACGGTTTTCATTATTGAAAGAAGACAGCTGAACCCTGAACTGTCAATGTATTCAACACCAGTGAGGTCAATAATTATTTTGGAATTGGATATGCCTGATAATTTGCCTATTTCATCCCTGATATCATCGGTTATCAGGGCATTTATCTTGTTAACCGGAAAGGTAACAATATCTATTTTGTCTTTTTTTTCAACATTGATCATCAGCTCCTCTTTATTCGGTTTTTGACCAGATCATTAAGTTCTGTGACAGCATTTTTTGTATCCTCACCGAACTTATTAATATATGATTCATAAAGCTCTGTGTCTTTTCCTTCCTTTGCAGAAAGCTCAAGTGTTTTAAGAATGGTTGCGAGTTCACTCATTCCCATAATTGCAACTGATGATTTTGCCTTGTGAGCCATCATACCCAAAGCACGAAAATCCTTCCCGGAATGCAGGCGTTTCATCTCTTCAAAAAACTCATTAACCTGAACACTGAACATGGCAACTATCTCAGCAATAAATTGAGGATCACCACCGGATACTGAATCGAGATAGTCTGAATTGATGAGTTTGTAATTCATATAGAGATGAACAAATCAGATAGCAATAATGTTAAAGATTATTGTAACAAATATATATAATTTTATTCTGGGTAGTAGCTTTTATTTTGATTATGATATATAAAAACTTTAAAGTCCAAGCAAAAAAATTGCTATATTTAGACTTAATAAATAATATTTTAATGAAAAGGTTTTTCATTCTGATACTGACCCTCATATTATTTTTTAACAATACGTTGTCAGGCCAGGCAGATTTAAAAATTAAAAAGAAAGAGTTTAAGAGTTCTAAGGCAGGTCTCAGTCAGGCATGGGATCACGTACTTGCTGGTGATATCGCTTACGTTAAAAAGGGTCAGTACTACAATAACGCATTTGATCATTATATTCAGGCGATGGCATATAATAATTCCAATGCAGAATTAAATTATAAAATTGGAATAACTGCAATATATACTGACCGGAAGGAAGAGGCAGCTGGATTTTTTCTGAAAGCTCTTGAGTTAAAAAGCAATATTTCAGATGATATACTTCTTTATACCGGCAGGGCATTGCAGTATACAGGTAGGTATGAGGAGGCTTCTGAAAAGCTTAAGGAGTACCTTAAATCAAAAACATCTAAGCCTGAAAATAATGTTCTGCTCGCTAAGAAATTTATTGAAGAATGCACAGCAGCAATTGAAATTGTAAAAGATACAATTGACATCGAACTTAAGAATCCGGGAGCAAATATTAATTCTTCGTATGATGATTTTTCGCCTGTTTTTACCCTTACAGGAACAACATTATATTTTGCTTCTCAGCGTTCATCTGCCAAATCCTCAGGTAATACTATTCCTGTAAGGCTCGACGAAAATATCTATTTTTCAAGGCTTGTCGGCGGAAAATGGAGTATTGCTTCTCCTGCCGGTGAAGATCTAAATACATCCTATAATGAAAGTCCGGTATATATTGACTCATCGGAGACCAGGCTTTACATATATTCCGGATATGAAAACGGCGGAGATATTAAGGTTTCGGAGAACAGGAAAGGCGACTGGAGAAGTCCTGAAAATCTGCCATTTGCAATAAATACAAGCTCATCTGAGACATCAATTGCTTTTTCACCCTCCGGAAATGAAATATTTTATGTTACAAATGACGGAAAGGACAATAAGGGTGGATATGACATTTATTTCATAAAAAAACTTACAGACAAAAAATGGTCAAAACCACAGAATGCAGGAGCAACTGTAAATACTGAATATGATGAACAGGCTGTTAGCTTTTCCTTCTCAGGAGATACGATGTGGTTTAGTTCAAAGGGTCATAACTCCGTGGGTGGCTATGATTTGTTCTACAGCGTCAGGAATCAGGATGGAACATGGAAGCAGGCAGTCAATGCAGGTTATCCCATCAATACTCCATGGGATGAATTATTTCACAGTTATCCAGGATCATCTTCAGATTCTTTCTGTTTTGCATCGAACAGGAGCGGGGGATTTGGGGGATTTGATATTTATTTTGCCACCCTTTTAAGCAAACCTTCTGAAGTTATTAAAGAGGATCAGCTCAAATCAGTTCCTGATACGATTGTTGAGGCCGATACAGTGCCCGTTATTTCAGTAAGTGATACCTCAGCGGTACCTATTCCTACTGAAAAAGTTGAGTCTGACCCTACCGAAGAAACAATTCCTCCGGACAAAGACTTTTCTGATAGTTCAGGTCAGTTTTTTCTAAGGAAAGAACAAATAATCCTGAAATTCTGATAATCATCAGATATTTTGGTGAAAATCTTTATTTGCTTTGCAAAGTGAAAGGTCATTAGATATCCTTCACCTTACATTTATCTGATATGAAAAATACACCATTTACCAAATTCCATATCGAAGCCGGTGCAAAGATGGTCCCCTTTGCAGGGTACAATATGCCTGTTGAATATACCGGGATCAATGATGAGCATATAACAGTCAGGGAAAAGGCAGGAGTATTTGATGTTTCTCATATGGGTGAATTCTGGGTAACCGGGCCATCTGCTTTCGAATTTGTACAATATATTACCTCCAACGATGTTGCTGAATTGTTCGACGGTAAGATACAGTATTCATGTTTTCCGAATGGGAGAGGAGGTATTGTTGATGATCTTCTTGTATACAGGTTCAATGCTGAGAAGTATCTGCTTGTTGTGAATGCTGCTAATATTGAAAAAGACTGGAACTGGTGTATGGCAAATGCTTCCCGTTTCGGACTTGTTACCGGCAGGGATCTTGTCAATTCATCTGATGAAATAGCACAGCTTGCAGTGCAGGGCCCTCTGGCACTGAAAGCAATGCAGAAACTTACAACTGTTCCTGTTGAAGATATGGAATACTATACTTTTAGGGTAATTGAATTTGCAGGAATTAGGGATGTTATATTTTCAACAACCGGCTATACAGGTGCAGGCGGATGTGAGCTTTATGTTAAAAACGCCGATGCGGAATCTCTCTGGACAGCAGTTTTCAGTGCCGGAGAGGAATACGGGATTAAGCCAATCGGTCTTGGTGCCAGGGATACACTGAGACTTGAAATGGGATTCTGCCTGTATGGTAATGATATAAATGATGATACATCACCAATTGAAGCCGGTCTTGGATGGATTACCAGATTTACTGACCATAAGGATTTTATCGACAAATCCCTTCTGATCAAACAGAAGGATGAGGGTGTTTCGCGTAAACTCAGGGGTTTTGTGATGATTGACCGGGGTATTCCCAGACAACATTATGAGGTTGTCAATTCGCAGGGTGAAATAATAGGCGAGGTTACATCAGGAACTATGTCTCCTGTGATGAAGCAGGGTATTGGAATGGCATATCTTGCGAAAGGAAACTGGAAAGCTGATACGGAGATTTTTATCAGAATCCGGAATAAGGACCTCAAAGCCAGAATAGTAAATCTGCCAATTTATAATAAATCCTGATTAATGACATCTCCGCTCCGGGCCCTTGATACTTGCTTTTCTCCGGCTTTATATGAGCCTAAACTGCATCTGGATGCAGTTGTGGTTGTTATCGACATACTCCGGGCCTCCTCAGCAATCTGTACTGCCTTTGCAAACGGTGCCAGCTCAATTATTCCGGTTGCAGGTATAGATGAAGCCCGGGATTATAAAGAAAAGGGATTCCTGGTTGCTGCAGAACGTGATGGTTTTGTGCTTGACTTTGCTGATTTTGGAAATTCACCCTTCAATTTCACCAATGAAAGAGTCAGGGATAAAACTATAGTTTACAGCACAACAAATGGTACGGGCATTATAAATCTGGCATCATCCTCTTTCCGTATAGTAATAGGTTCATTTCTTAATATTGATGCACTTTCTGAATGGCTCATAGGTCTTGATAAGAATGTGATGCTTTTTTGCGCCGGATGGAAGAACAGGTTCAACCTTGAAGATACTGTATTTGCCGGTGCGCTGGCTGAACGACTTATGCAATCCGGTAAATATTCCACAATCTGCGATTCAACACTGGCTTCAATCGACCTCTGGTCGTTTGCAAAACCTGATCCCAGGACCTATATTGAAAAAGCTGCACAGAGAACCAGATTGAAAGAAAAAAAACTGGATGACTGTATAGATTTCTGTCTTACCACCGGATTTACAAGTATTATCCCGGTGATGATAGATGGATCATTAGTTAGTTTAACCTAAAGAATAATTGTGTTATATGGTCATTTACCTGAAAAGCAAAAATTTTTTAAATTTGTTATAATATTAATCCTCTCATTTTTTAACCCAATTAAACAATCATTTTATGAAAAAACATAACTTTTATGCAGGTCCTTCAATACTCCCTCAATATACAATCGAAAAGTCAATTGAAGGCATCAGGGATTTTGCCGGAACCGGGCTTTCTGTGCTTGAGATCTCGCACAGAAGTAAGGAATTTGTAGCTTGCATGAATGATACCATTGCACTTTTCAAAGAACTTCTTGATATTCCTTCAGGTTATCAGGTGTTGTTTCTCGGCGGCGGAGCAAGCATGCAGTTCTGTATGGTTCCGATGAATCTTATGGAAAAGAAATCAGCATATCTGAATACAGGTGAATGGGCAAGCAAAGCTCTTAAGGAAGCTAAACTTTTCGGAGATGCTGTCGAGGTTGCCTCTTCAAAGGAAAAGCTGTTCAATTACATTCCCAAAAATTATACTATTCCGGAGGATGCTGACTATTTCCATATAACGACAAACAATACAATTTACGGCACTGAGATTAAGAAAGATATGGATGTTAAAGTGCCACTTGTTGCTGATATGTCATCTGATATTTTCAGCCGGACGGTGGATGTTTCAAAATATGCACTTATTTATGGAGGTGCCCAGAAAAATCTTGCCCCTGCCGGAGTAACTTTTGTTATTGTCCGTGAAGATGTACTTGGTAAAGTTACCCGACCTTTGCCATCCATGCTCGATTACAGGGTACATATAAAAGGTGAATCGATGTATAATACACCACCTGTTTTTGCAGTATTTGCAGCACAGCAGACACTTAAATGGCTGAAAGAACTTGGCGGAGTCAGCGCAATTCAAAAAAAGAATATTGAGAAGGCTGCGATTCTTTACAACGAAATTGAAAGAAATAAGCTTTTTAAACCAACAATCGCTGATTCAGAAGACAGGTCAATTATGAATATCTGCTGGGTAATGGCCGATAATTATAAAGAACTTGAAAAATCATTTGCTGAATTTGCCAAATCGAAAGGTATGCTCGGAATCGAAGGGCACAGATCGGTTGGCGGATTCAGAGCTTCCACATACAATGCACTGCCAAGGGAGAGTGTTGAAGCCCTTGTTGGTGTTATGAAGGAATTTGAGTCTAAAAACTGATCTCTCAATTCTGGGATGTTGTGGTTTTAGTCTGTTGGTTTGATAATTTAAAACTCTCATTATGAAAATACTTCTTGCAACAGAAAAAGCATTTGCTCCTGTTGCCGTATCCTCCATGCGGGAAGTTATTGATTCAGCCGGATTTAAACTCGATCTTCTTGAAAACTACAAAAACAAGGAAGATCTTATTGCAGCAGTTGCTGATGCAGACGGACTGATAGTAAGAAGCGATCTTGTTACAAAAGAAGTACTCGATACTGCATCGCGACTTAAGATTGTAATCAGAGCCGGTGCAGGGTATGATAATATTGATATTGAATCATGTACAGCTCATAAGGTTGTTGCAATGAATACTCCTGGCCAGAATGCCAATGCTGTGGCAGAGCTTGTTTTCGCAATGATGCTTTATCAGATCAGGGGAGGTTTTAATGGCAAATCCGGTTCAGAGCTCCGTGGAAAATCTATCGGTATACACGCTTTCGGTCATGTTGGTAAGCTGGTCGCAGAGATTGCAAAGGGATTTTCCATGTATGTCTATGCTTACGATCCATTTGTTCCTGAAACCGATATAAGGAAGTATGGCATCAAAGTTCTTAAAAGAGCAGAAGAGATGTACAGGATATGTCATTTTATATCCCTCCATCTTCCTTATAACAGTGCCACCAGGCAGATTATTGGATATGACCTGATTTCAAAAATGCCTTCTCCTGCAACTTTAATTAACACTGCGAGAAAAGAGATAATTGATGAAAACGGTCTGTTGAAAGTATTTGAGGAAAGACCAGACCTGGTTTATCTTTCAGATGTGGAACCAGACTGTAAGGCTGTATTTGCTGAAAAATTCAAAGGAAGATATCTCTTTACAGCAAAGAAAATGGGTGCACAGACAGAGGAGGCCAACATTAATGCAGGTGTTGCTGCTGCACGTCAGATAGTTGACTACTTCATTAACGGAAATGAAACTTTCAGGGTGAATAAATAGAAATATCATAAACATAAGTAGATGGCAATTGTAAAACCTTTCAGGGGGCTGAGACCTCCTCGTGTTCTGGCCAAAGATCTGGCATGTCTGCCTTATGACGTAATGAATTCGGAAGAAGCAGCAACAATGGCAGAAGGTAAGGAGTGCTCATTGCTTCATATTACCCGCTCAGAAATAGACCTTCCACCGGATACTGATACACATTCGGATCTTGTGTATGATAAGTCAGTTGAAAATTTCAGAAAATGGCAGGAAAAAGGATGGCTTGTACAGGATAGCAAACCCAGGTTTTACATCTATGCACAGACTATGAATGCAAGGACACAATACGGAATAGTAGGATGTGCTGCCGTAAGTGATTATCTCGACGGGATCATTAAGAAGCATGAACTTACACGTCCTGACAAGGAACAGGACAGAATGGTTCATGTACGTGTAAATAATGCTAATATTGAACCTGTTTTCTTTGCTTATCCTGCTGTTAGTGAGATAGATGATATTGTAAAAAAAATAGTTTCCAAAGTAAAACCCGAATATGATTTTACATCCGGGGATGGTTTTGGTCATCATTTCTGGGTAATTGATAATGAAGATACAATAAGTAAGATTGAAAATCTCTTTGCAACAAAAGTTCCTTATACATATGTTGCTGACGGACATCACAGGACAGCAGCTGCAGCACTTGTAGGAAAAGAGAAGAAAGATGCCAATCCGGCTCACCGTGGCGATGAGGAATACAACTATTTCCTTGCAGTTCATTTTCCTGACAACCAGCTTCAGATTATTGATTATAATCGTACCATTAAAGATCTTAACGGACTTTCTCCGGAAGGCTTGCTGGAAAAACTCGGGAAGTCATTTGTCATAGAAAGCAAAGGAACCAGGATCTATAAACCAAAAGCACTTCATAATTTTTCAATGTACCTTGAAGGCAATTGGTATAGCCTCACTGCAAAAGAGGGTACCTACGACGACAATGATCCGATAGGAGTACTCGATGTAACGATCCTGACAAACCAGATACTCAGCCCGATTCTGGATATACAGGATCTCAGAAGGTCCAAGAGAATTGATTTTGTTGGTGGTATCAGAGGACTTGGCGAATTGAAAAAGAGAGTTAACAGCGGTGAGATGAAGGTTGCATTTGCCCTTTATCCTGTTTCGATGAAACAGCTTATAACGATTGCTGATTCAGGCAATATTATGCCTCCAAAAACCACCTGGTTTGAGCCAAAGCTCCGCAGCGGCCTTGTAATCCACCTTTTAAGCTGATGGCAGAATTGTAACAGGTTTGTAAAGTGACTGATATATCATCAAATATTAGCAGATTAAGATCTGAACTTCCGTCATCAGTAATGCTGATTGCAGTATCCAAAACAAAATCTGTGAGCGAAATTATTGAGGCTTATAATGCCGGGCAAAAGTACTTTGGAGAAAACCGGGTTCAGGAACTCCTGGATAAAAAGGACCATGTACCTGCCGATGCTGAATGGCACCTGATAGGTCATCTTCAGACAAACAAGGTGAAATATGTTGTTCCTTTTATCAGTATGATACAATCGGTTGATTCACTTAAACTGCTGAATGCAATTAACAATGAAGCATCAAAAGTTAACAAAGTGGTGAACTGCCTTCTGCAGATATATATAGCAGAGGAGGAGACCAAATACGGATTCAGCATGTCCGAAATAGAATCAATAATTAATTTGAAAGGTTTAGATGGATTGAAATATGTAAGGATATGCGGTGTTATGGGCATGGCAACATTTACTGAGGATTTCAGCCAGGTTAGAAAAGAATTCAGCTGTCTAAGGGAGTATTTTAAAATACTTAAAGCAGGATATTTCAATTCAGAAACCCACTTCAGGGAAATATCAATGGGTATGTCGGGCGATTATAAAATTGCCGTGGAAGAGGGAAGCACAATGGTAAGAATCGGGAGTCTCCTGTTCGGAGAAAGAAATAAAAACAAACCTGTATAAACTCACGCCAGCATTGATTTTAGCTCAAGAGCAAGATCTGTCATTCCTGGTTTAAGCAGATGTTGTTTATCGTCGATATAGTCCAGTAATTCCTGTTTCTCTTTTTCAGACAATGCATGGGCAGATTCCCCTAATACTGTGAGACATTCTACAGCTGTGGCATAATCAGCGCTCATAAATATGCCGGTGATCTCCATTGAGTAAGATGAGTAGTCAAGTCCTGATTGCCAGCAAGATGCCACGAGCATTCTTGTTGTTTCAGTCTTCCAGCCGTGACTGATCTGTGCCATCACCTCAGGAACAGCAGACTGATCCTTTATATCATTCAAAAAAGCTTCAATTGAGCTCTTTATTTCTTGACTTGTAGTGCGGTTATATAATTCTGCAAGCAACCCTATCGCTCCTGTGAAAGGTTGTTCATCACGAAGCAGTTCAATTGCTTCGGAAACAAGCTTCTGATTATTCATCCTGAATACTTCAGACAGCTTTTTCAATTTGGCATCAGATTTGATCATTTCCTGATAATTTAGCACAAAATTAGAAATACCATTAATTACAACGGGCTGTTTTTGAAAAATAAAAATAAAATACTAATTTAGTCCGAAATTAGGTTTGATAATTAAATATGTTCATTATGAATAGAAATCATAGAATGTGTTCAGGGCTTTTAATGGTAGTTATTATGAGTACCATTATTCTTGCTGGCTGCAAATCAGGTGGGAACAAGGCACCTAAGGAAGACTTGACAGTTGAAGTTCCCAAAGATAATGCTACAGTTTATGAAGACATCAAACAGGCTGAGAGGATTTTCAATGCCTTGCCTTCACCGCTTGAATCAGCAATGCTCATAAAATCTGCCGGTGCAAGGTTTGATGAGTCTCTTCTCAACCCTGTTGGCAGTGTGAATAAATATGTTACAAACAAGAGCATGGCACTAAACCTGGGGATTTACACCTGCGACCTCAGTTTTGCAAGCCTTTATGAACAAACACAGCTGATTATCGATTACATGAATGCTGCTAAAAAGATGGCTGATGGTCTTGGCATTCTTAAAGCAATTGAACAGTCAACTATCGACAGGCTGGAAGAGAATATAAATAACAGTGAAGTTATCATGGAGATTGTGAGTGAGACATTCATGAATTCAAACTCATACCTGGAGGATAACGGACAGCCTGCCATTGCAGCAATGACACTTGTTGGAGGATGGTTCGAAGGACTTTATATTTCCACCCAGCTTGTGGATATGAAGGAATTCAATGGAAATAAGCTGGTGGGCAGGATAATTGACCAGAAACTGTCTATAGATATACTTATCAGTCTCCTTGAGAGCAGCAAGGGAGATCCTGCTGTTGATGAACTGATTGGTCAGGTCAACAAGCTTAAGGTTGTTTTTGACAAAATAAAAATTACCACCTCTCCTGTACGCCCTGAGTTTGACCAGTCATCAAACACTACAGTTCTGAAATCGGAAGTACAAACCGATATGACTCCTGAAGTATTCCTTGAGCTTTCAAAAACAGTAGGTGAGATAAGAAATTCATTTGTAAAATAACACAGACTATGAGACTACTTAAAATATTACCGATCCTTGCATTGTTTCTGCTGGCATCAGCTAATGCCGATGCTCAATGCAAGGCTTTCGCGAAGAAGGTGTGCCTTCCCGAGCTGGCTTCTTATACTCATGATGGCAATTACCATGCCGCTGTGCTGGTTGAAGGTGAGGAGGCTGAACTTTATAAAACATTCTATTCCGATATGGATTATAGAATAGCTATTTGCGGTGAGGATAAGCTTCCAAACATTGAGTTTCGAATCATGGATGCAAATAAAAATGTCCTCTATTCAAACAAGGAACACGATTATGCAAAAACATGGGACTTTAAGCTGCAATCTTCACAGCAGCTTAAACTTATCGTAAAAGTATCTTCATTTAACCAGGCTGGCGATACACCTGCAAGTGGTTGCGTTTCCATTATGTTCGGATTTAAGATGAAAAAATAATATAATCTATAATGATAGAAGGGATGACTCGCGAGTCATCCCTTCTTCTTATATCGCGAGTCATCCCTTCTATTTTTGTGTCAGTTTTGATGATAGGTATCTGCCTGTATAGGATTTCTCACACCTGGCAAGACCTTCCGGTTTACCCTCATACACTACATAACCTCCTTCCTCACCCCCTTCCGGCCCCAGATCTATAACCCAGTCGGAGCATTTTATTACTTCCTGATTATGTTCGATCAGAATAACGGAATGGCCATGATCAACGAGTGCATTAAGAGATTTCAGAAGTTTGTTAATATCGTGGAAATGAAGTCCTGTAGTCGGTTCATCAAAGATAAACAGTATATGCCCGCTTCCCCTTTCCTGGCTCAGGAAGTAGGCCAGCTTTACCCTCTGGCTTTCTCCTCCTGACAGCGTACTTGATGACTGCCCCATCTTGATATAACCAAGACCAACATCAGATAATGGCTTAAGTTTTTCAATGATCCTCTTTTCATTTCTTCCGGGATTTGCACTGAAGAATTCAATTGCATCATCGATTGTCATTTCGAGCATATCATAAATATTCTTCCGGTGATACCTTACTTCAAGTACATCTTTTTTAAACCTCATTCCCCTGCAACTCTCGCAGGTCAGTTCGACATCAGCCATAAACTGCATTTCAACCCGAATAATTCCTTCACCCTGGCACTCCTCACATCGTCCTCCTTCTATATTGAATGAAAAATGTGATGCCTTGAAGCTGTTTTGAACCGAAGCCTGCTGTTCAGAATAGAGTTTACGTATTTCGTCATAGGCCTTGAGGTATGTCACCGGGTTTGACCGGCTTGACTTACCAATAGGATTCTGATCCACAAGTTCTATCCCTGTCAGCAAAGCAGCGTCACCTGTAATATCGATGAACTGACCTGGTTTAAGGTTATTACCTGCAATTCTGTTTGAAAGTGCCCTGTAAAGGATATCTGATACAAGACTGGATTTACCTGATCCGCTGACACCTGTTACTGCGGTTATTGTATGGAGGGGAAATCTGACATCTATACCTTTCAGATTATTTTCCCTTGCACCCTTTATTTCAATATAGCTGTTCCATTTCCTTCTTACCAGGGGTACCGGAATCTCAATTCTTCCGCTGAGGTAACCGGCTGTTAATGATTTATTTGATGTTGTCAGATTAAGGCTGCCCTGGTAGATTACTTCCCCCCCAAGTCTCCCGGCTTCAGGTCCCATATCTATTATCTCATCGGCAGCTCTGATTATTTCTTCTTCATGTTCAACAACAATGACCGAGTTGCCAAGATCACGCAGCTCCTTTAATACACTGATGAGCAGGTTGGTATCACGCGGATGAAGACCAATGCTTGGCTCATCAAGTATATACATAGAACCCACAAGGTTGCTGCCAAGAGATGTTGCCAGGTTTATCCTTTGGGATTCACCTCCTGAAAGTGATGAGGAGAGCCTGTCAAGAGTGAGATAGGGAAGTCCGACTTCGATAAGAAACCTTAATCTTACAGTTATCTCCTTAAGAAGTCTTTCTGATATCTTTGCGTCACTTTCATTAAGCTCCAGCCCTGAAATCACTTCATATAACTTGCCAACAGGAATTGTTGTAAGTTCCTGTATTTTATATCCTCCAACCCTGACATAGCCGGCTTCCTTTCTCAGCCTTGATCCATTGCATGACGGACAGATAGTTTTACCCCTGTACCTGCTGAGAAGAACCCTGTACTGAATTTTGAATTTTTTCTCCTCAAGATGCCTGAAGAACCTGTCGAGTCCATAAAAGTACCTGTTGCCAGTCCACAGAAGCCTCTTTTGTTCATCTGTCAGCTTGTAATACGGTTTATGAACAGGAAATCCGAAAGATACTGCATTTGCAATCAGTCTTTCTTTCCATTTCTTCATTGTATCGCCTTTCCAGCATACAATCGCATCATCATATACAGAGAGGTTATGATTTGGTATAACCAGATTCTCATCAATTCCTATAACCCTGGAGTATCCTTCACAGACAGGACAGGCCCCGATGGGATTATTAAAGCTGAAGAGGTATTCATTTGGTTCTTCGAAGATTATGCCGTCTTCCTCAAACTTGTTTGAAAAACTTTCATGGTGTAGTTCATTGTCTCCCTGAATCACAACCTGGCAATATCCCTTTCCGGTCTGGAAAGCAGTCTGAGCAGAATCTGCTGCCCTGCTGAAACTATCTGCTGAGTGATTTATTACAAGCCTGTCGATTACAATATTTATCATCGAACCAGGTCTGAATCCTTTGAGGGTTTTCAGTTCATCAAGCTTAATTACTTCTCCATCTTTCTCAATCCGGTTAAATCCCTGTTTCTCCAGGAATGAAAAGTATTCAACTGTTTCTATATTTTCCGGGATCTGGCCTGAAGAAGTTATTATCACCTTTGTTCCCTCAGGCAGCGAAGCCAGGTAATCAACAATATCATCCACACTGTGCTTCTTAACCTCTTTCCCCGATACAGGTGAAAATGTTCTTCCGGTTCTGGCGAACAAAAGTCGCATATAATCGTATATTTCGGTAGAGGTTCCGACTGTGGACCGCGGGTTCCTTGTATTTACTTTCTGTTCAATTGCTATGGCAGGAGGGATACCGTTTATAAAATCGACCTCTGGTTTATTCATTCTTCCCAGGAACTGCCGGGCATAAGCTGAAAGACTCTCAACATAGCGCCTCTGACCTTCAGCATAAATCGTATCAAATGCAAGTGATGACTTTCCTGAACCGGAAACACCTGTAATAACAACAAGCTTATCCCTGGGTATCGTAAGTGTTACATTTTTAAGATTATGTACCCTCGCCCCCTTTATTTCTATTCCACCCTGCATCCCGGAAACCTGTTTGGAGTGTTAAAATTCAGTTAAATGGCAAAAGTAATACTTTCAAATCAAAAAAATTCGTTTCTTTGTATCAGTAATAATAAATCTAAACAAGGAGGACCGCCTATAGAATAATTCTACTCTGTTTAATTAAAAGAGAGAGTTATGAATAAAGTGATTTCCGATTATGAACTGATATCCCGGTTCATAAAAGGCGAGGAGTCCTGTTTTGAACAACTAATCCATCGTCATAAAGCTAAAGTTTTCGGGTATATTTCTTTGTATATTCGCGATCAGGCACTTGCTGAAGACATCTTCCAGGATACATTCCTGAAGGTTTTCCAGTCTGTTAAGGCAGGAAAATATTCTGATAACGGGAAGTTTCTCTCATGGGTCATGAGGATTGCACATAACCTTATTATTGATAATTTCAGGAGAGTGAAGCAGATGAATACTGTCTCAAATGATAATTATGAGTCAGATCTGTTTAATTCTGCAAAACTATCAGCTGAGAATATCGAGGATGACATAATCAAACGTCAGATTATGAAGGATGTCAGGGCTATGATAAGCTCACTGCCGGATGATCAGAGAGAGGTTGTCATTCTAAGGCATTATGCCGATATGAGCTTTAAGGAAATAGCTGACCTGACAGGTGTCAGTATAAATACAGCTCTGGGCAGGATGCGATATGCACTTATTAATATGAGAAAGATCATGGAGGAGAAGAAGATCAGCCTGACCGTGAATTAGGGGTACGACGGTACAAAGGTATGACGGTACGACGGTATGATGGTTTGGAGATTTTTTATTAACTTAATACCGACGCACCGTAGTACCGTAGTACCGTAATACCGTTATTCCGGAATATTTTTTTATAAGTAAACAATAATATTAAATACCGGGCGTTTTTCTGAAAAATGATGCCTATGGGTTTAACTTCTACTCAAATTGTTACATATCGGGAAATTAATGTTAAGGATTCAGATCTTATTGAAGATGCATTTGGCTTTAACTGCGATTTTAACGATGTGGTTGCCTGTCTCCGGAGGGTCAGATTCGAACCCGGGGAAGCCATAACAAAGAGACTTATCGATAAAATTGGAAGTCTCGGTCAGTAAAAAAAATGAACACAGGAAAAAAATCCTGTGTTTTTTTTGTTTTTGATAAATTAAAATAATATCTTTGTAATATCATAATAATATCATATGTCATGAAAAAAGAATTTACAGTTAAACCAATTTCGGGTTATTTGGCTTTGCTGATTGCGATTTTGTTAGTCTGTGGAGCTGTTGCCGGATTTATTTATAATATTATCTGGCTGGGTATTGTTCTTATAGTCCTGTTCATCTTCAACATTATAGGATTTAAAGTTGTCAATCCTAACAGTTCCTGTGTGATGGTGCTTTTTGGTGCCTACAAGGGAACTATCAGGGATAACGGATTCTTCTGGGTAAATCCGTTCTACATAACAAGGCATTTATCACTCAGAGCCCGCAACTTTAACGGAGAACCGATCAAGGTAAACGACAAGATTGGTAATCCAATAAAGATCGGTCTGGTTCTGGTATGGAGGGTATCGGATACCTTTAAAGCTGTTTTTGAGGTTGATGATTTTCAGCATTTTGTACTTGTTCAGAGTGATGCAGCTCTCAGGAAACTGGCCGGATTATATCCTTATGATAATTTCGAGGATCATGATGCTGTCATATGTCTCAGAAGCGGAGGGGAGGAGGTAAATACTGAACTGGAAAGGGAGATACGAGAAAGGCTTCAGATAGCCGGAATTGAGGTTATTGAGGCAAGGATCAACTATATCGCGTATGCAGAGGAGATTGCCAGTGCAATGCTGCGCCGTCAGCAGGCTTCGGCTGTAGTTTCAGCGAGGTTTAAAATAGTTGAAGGTGCTGTTTCAATGGTTGAGATGGCTCTGGAGCAGCTTTCCTCGAAGAAAATTGTCGATCTTGATGAGGAGAAGAAAGCCGCAATGGTTAGTAATCTTATGGTGGTTCTTTGCGGTGATAAGGATGCCACACCTATAGTTAATACCGGAACATTGCACAATTAGTATGAGTGAAAAAAAACCATTTGTTCTCAGGATAGATCACGGGAAACTCAAAGCTCTCGAGAAGTGGGCTGAAGATGAATTCCGGAGCACCAACGGGCAGATCGAATTCATACTCGATCAGGCCTTGAGAAAGTCAGGCAGATGGAAAATAAAACAAGGTGAAATAAAAAGTGATGAAAATGGACCGAACATTTAAATATACATGTCCCAAGTGCGGAGCAACAAGCTGCAATAGTTTTAATATCAGAACGTCAGGTAGTTTATTTACAAGCATTTTCGATATTCAGAATAAGAAATTCAATGCTGTTGTTTGCAGTAACTGCCGGTACACTGAGTTTTACCATGTAATGTCAGGCCGGAAAAAAGAACTGTAGTTATCCTGGAAGGATTACTGATTGATAAAGTATATGGAATGGCAGGCTGCAATGCCTGCCGTTTCTGTTCTCAGTCTGCTTGTACCCAGGTGTACAGGGACAAAGCCTGCTTTAATTGCAGACAGGATTTCCTCCTCACTGAAATCTCCCTCCGGGCCGATCATAATTATAGTATTCTGTCCCTTACGACAGACATCAGATATTCGTGACCTCTCAATGCTGTCCCTGCAATGTGCAATCATCAAAACTGCATCTGAAGACCTGCTTATGAAATTTTCCAAATTCACAGGTTCATTGAGGACAGGCTTTAATGCTTTCAGAGACTGTTTCATTGCAGAAATTATGATACTTTCAATCCTTTCCCGTTTAACAGATTTTTTTTCAGTGTTTTTACAGATAACAGGGGTTATTTCATCGATTCCTATTTCTACACTTTTTTCAATAAACCATTCAAACCTTTCCGGATTCTTAAGTGGTGATATTGCAAGATTCAGCCTGTAGTTCCTCTTCTCAAAATTATGTTTAACATCTGAGACAGTAATGAGACATTTTTTCGGGTCGGGATCGCTTATAGTCCCTTCATACAGGTTTCCATTACCGTCAATAAGTCTGACAGCCGTTCCCCTGACCATTCTGAGTACCCTTATGCAATGCTTTGATTCGTGTTCATCAAGCATATATGAATCACCATTTATACCCGGTGCATAAAATATCTGCATGTTTCAGAATTTATACAAAAGTAAGAATAAAGGAATACAGTATATTAATCCGGGAGCTGCAGGATTTAATGGTTTTCACAAGTATATGACTGCCATGAGATTTCAGATAGAGGCTAACAATATTCACGATCTTGAGGTAATCGAGCTTGGTGAAAGGGGAAAGATGGTTATCTGATTACTTCCTCAACAGGTTCATCACTTGTCATTCTCCTGAGGAAGCTCTGAAGTCTGCCTTCAGCTGCAATCATATAGGTATAAGGTACTCGTACAGATGCATCAGGATGTTTCCTGTCATTGATTTTTATGTTGGTTATAAGTGTGTTATAAGCAGAATTGCCTGACTGGGTCATAAGCACCCCCCTGAAATAGGAGAAATAATACCAGGTTGCATCATCAGCTTTCAGATATATATCAAGCATGTCGCCCGATCTTCTTCTCTGAATTTCTACATATCCGTCAACATAGGTATTAATTGGCTGGGCTCCAATGAATCCTATCCCAATTTTCCCCTTCGACCTGAATGATGCAGTTGATTCGTTCCAGAAGAACTTGACATCATTAAGGAAAAGTTCATATGTAAACTCCTTTGGCAGGTTCCTTGTAGCACCGAAGAGATCAATATCCTCCTTTAACTGGGCAGCTGCTGCAGTACCCAGAAGATCGTTCATCCCATTTTTATAAAGGGGAGAACTGAGATTAACCGGTGTCAGGCTTGGCATCATCCTTATCTCGTCAGCCATAATTTTTAAACCTTCAGGTGAGAAATGAAAATCCATTCCAAGTATTGCCTCCAGATTTACGATTCCGGAATCCATTCTGTGTGTGAAATTACCGGCACTGGACATCTGGAACAAGTCATATTTGGCTCCGAAGCTTAGATTTCCTTCTCCAGCCATAACACAATAGTTCTTGTCGAAGCTTATAAGGTTGCCATTAATGCTCCTGTCTGTGATTTTAGCAAGAGAGCTGATAAGGTACTTACCTTTTTCTTTCTCATAATACAGGAATCCATTTGCATTTACCAGGGGAACATCACTCCATGACTTTTGTGCTGAAAGGAAGGCAGGGTAAATATGAATTGAATCAACATTGATATACGAACCGGAGAATACCAGGTTATCATTAATATCCCTTGGCTTATCGGCAACAGGAATGAGAACTTTCTGCGGATCAATTGCTGACTTGAATTTGATGCTGTAGCTGGTCATATTGCTGCAGTTGTGCACAATACCAGCAGATCCTGTAAATGTAAGCAGCTGAAGTCTTGCTGACAGTGCGACATCACCCGAAAATGAGAAGGCAGGACTCAGCATGAATTTCTGACTCGGTGGAATAATTCCCTTTGCAGTTGTGGTAAGAGTGTCTACAGACAGTTCAGGAAATTTAATTTGCTGAATTTCCTTGTTTTCATCAACATAATCATAATAAGCGCTTCCTGTATACCTCCTGGTTGATTCAATGTCAATAGATGCAGTATGAAGAATGTGTCTGTTATTCACTGCAACAAGTGCATTCTGAAGGGTTTCTATTTTTGCCCTCCGGGAGATTGTGATCTTGCCGCTGTCAGGCTGTATAAGAGCATCTGCTACCCTGATATAATTAATGTTTTCTGCTTCAATTATTTCCTTGTCAAGGTTATAATTTCCCTTCCACGATGAAAAAGACACTGTGTCTTCCAGGTTATTTGTTGCGAAGAAAGTAGGTTTATCAAGATTTGAGAATGGCAGCCTGATGAGCTGTTCAGCTGTAAGGAGAGGTGTATTTGATTTACCCTTCTGTTCCATGCTCAGTACCCTTGTCTGCATTCCATATGTAAAGTCGGTCATCGTACATATATACTGCAATTCAGGGAATTTCACCATTGAAGAGTCAGTGTTAAGTCTGAATTTTGCAGTCTGAAGGTCAAAGTTTATATCAGTATTGGCATTTTCAGCAATAAAGGAATAACCGCCTGCAGACCTTGATTTGAGGTTATAATCAGAAGTATCAGCCCTTATGGCATTTGATCTGAAGTTGAACATGTTTGAAGTGATCCTTGAATCTGACATATCTATGGCACCTGAGGCCAGCAATTTTGAAGGAGTAAGTGTTATCGAACCATCAAGAATAGTCCCGTTTTCAAACATATCAAATTTCTTGTCTGTTGCATTTGTCGCTATCCATTCATCAGGTTTTGTAAGCCATTTTACTGATATATTTTCACTGTTTAGGACAGGAAACAAACCTTCAGGATCTTTTACAATATTGAAAGTTTTAACCTGGGAAATCATCGAATCGGGGTAGAAATGATACTCATCAGCAAGTGCAGTTGATGTAAGTCTTTTCATGGTTCCGCTTCCGATCAGTCCCCTGTTACTCATGCTGATCTCATCGTAGAGTATTCCCTTGTCACCATAAACATCTATCCCTTCTTCAGGTATGATCATGTTAAATCCCAGTGAGTTACTGTCCTGAATTGTCAGATATTGTTTCATGGGTTTTAGAATGTTTCCTGCAAAGAATTCACCTGAAAGGTTCAAATCCTCATACGTGTAATGGTCGATATTCTCATAAGTGAACGGATCAACCTTAAAATAGAAATCCTTCTGCGGGTAAATACCTTCGAGTCCGGCAATTTTATCATAAAAGATGTAGGAGAATGTTACAGCGTTAATAATAGGATACTCCTTATAACTTCTTAGTCCTGATTTATTTGCCGGATGGTCTATGTAAAGCTCGGCAGTACCGAGCTGGATCAGATTATCAATCTCCTGGATTACCGGATTTCCGTACATATCATTTTCTTCTGTTTCCACAGAAATCCTTATCGAGTCGATTTTCTGAAGTCTTATCTTGAAAGTATCATAATTGAATGAGAAATTCTTGCCGAAGACTGTAAACAGCCCGGCATCAACAACTCCGTCGAAATGAATGCTTCTGTTTTTTTCAATAACAAGTTGCCTGTTATAAGGGTACATTGCTACTTTCTGAGAATCGCTCAGCAGCACACCATTTACTCCGTTAACTGTCAGGTTATAATTCCGGAGGTCGAGTATAGCATTGTCGAGTGGTGCTTTTGTGGAGCTGATTATTCTCATTACATCATAGTCAATCCTTTTTCCATAGGAGTCGAGATAGTCTTTTGTTTTTTGTTTGATTGTAACCTCATTGTTTGCCCTGTCATAAAAAAGGAATCCCTTATTCGCAAGATCAATACAAAGACCTGTGACTGATTCATCAGGTTTGTTGAGCCATTTTGCAAATTCAGGTACCGGGAAGGTTTCTGAATAATACCAGTCAGCAAACTTCAGGAGCCGGTTCAGGGGATGATACTGGTCAAGTCCCATAAGCCTGAAAAAATCATCATTATCAAAAAATGACACCGATTCAAACATTGCTTCACCGAGAGAAGCTCCTCTTGCCCTGGAGAGCAGGATCTTCGATTCGTCCATATTCCATGTCAGGTATTCAAAATACATATCAAGGTTATGGAATGAATTGAAATAGGGGCTTTTGGAAACCGGATTGTTTGTCCTGAAAAGGTTTACCTGCCTGTTTGTGGCGAAGTAGGAAAATCCCAGATTTGAGTGATAAATTGAGTCCTGATCAAGGTAAAGGGTCATCGATGTCTCCTGGCTGTTAAGTCCTGTTTTTGAGAAAATAAATTCTCTTGCACCTATTTTCAGATACAGAGTATCATTCCTGTAAAGAGTGATTTTTGCCGGAGTATATCTTTCCCCGGTACCTTTTACATTCGCACCTTCAAAGGCAAGTCCTCCTTCATAATTGACATCCTTGTATATATTCTTAATCTTAAATTCTTTAGCATAGGTTGCAAACTGCGGGTAGTTTGCTTTTTCAGGAGAGCTGAAGCTGGCTGCCCTGTCGGTGAGGGTTCCAAGTACAGGTTCCCTGAAATAGCTGCTGTGTCTTATTTTTACTGAATCGAGCCTGAAATTATTCCTGGTTATATCGATGGAAAACTTTCCAAGTTCTACTGCAACATCATTTCTGCTGAATCCTGCCTTTTCCCAGGTAACCAATCCCTTTGAACCGATAAACTGCTGTATATCCGGAAAATATTCTCCGGTAACATTATAAATCTCAGTGCTGTCTTTTTGTGAATAACAGGCCAGGGTTGCATTTTCAACATAGGCTGAGTATACAGTATCATGAAGGAATTTTATTTTACTGTTTTTCACTTTCCATTTCACACTTGAACTTTCTAAAAGAACATTATCCTTAATCATCGAACCTGTATTCTTAAAGTACCTGTGGATGTTGTCACTGGAGAACCTGGGCATGAAAACGATTTCACTGAGGCCAGTGATCCAGTTTTTAAAGAAAGTTTCATCCTTATTGTTCTCGGCAAATATAATCAGCGTTGAAAGGAAATCATTAAAATGAGGTACCGGCCTCATGTTTCTGGAAGACATCTGGCTTGAGACATCAATGATTCTGACTTTGTCTTCCGGATTGAATGAGGTGCTGTCCCACTTGGCCAGAAAAGAATTGAGGTTGGCAAGCTGGTCAGGCTTAAGGTTCGGGCCCATGAAAGTAATAAGTTCTGCCCTGTATTTCTCCGGATCACCTGAAAAAGCACTCTTTCCCTGTGAAAATGTGATCACAGGAAAAACAATTATAAAGAGACTAAGAATAGTCTGTTTTTTCAGCATCTGTTTTATAATTTAACTCTCTTCCTACCGCCTCACTAACGCCTAAAGCCTGTTGCCCGTCGCCTGTCGCCTGTCCTTATACTGCTTCAATAATTCCTACAAAATCTTCTTTTTTGAGTGATGCACCGCCAATAAGTCCGCCGTCAACGTCAGGCTTTGAAAATATTTCGGCTGCATTCGATGGTTTACAGCTTCCTCCGTAAAGGATAGGAAGTTTTTTTGAACAATCACTTCCATAATTCTCTTTCACCAGATCACGGATATACTTATGCATCTCCTGTGCCTGTTCAGGTGAAGCGGTGAGACCTGTGCCAATTGCCCAGACTGGTTCATAAGCAATGACTATCCTGTCCATTTGCTCTGCGGTCAGAGAGAAGAGACCCTCTTCAAGCTGTCTTTTAACAATTACAAAGTGTTTATTATCTTCCCTCTCCTTCAGCACTTCACCGCAACAAAAGATTACTTTCAGTCCGCTGCTGATAGCCAATAATGTCTTTTTATTCAATAATTTATCGTCTTCAAGGTAGTAGGTTCTTCTTTCCGAATGGCCTATTATAACATATTCAGCTCCTGTACTCTTTATCATCCATGGTGAAATCTCACCTGTGTAGGCACCTGATGCTTCTGAAGCGCAGTTCTGTGCTCCAAGCGCAATTTTTCCGTGTTTCAGGATATCATGAACACCTGCAAGATGAATGAATGGGGTACATAAAACAACAGTAACCTTATCTGTTGGTTTTTCGCTGAAGTACTTGTCGATCGACCCTGCCAGTTTAATCCCCTCATTCAGGTCCATATTCATTTTCCAGTTGCCTGCAACAATCTTTTTTCTCATAAAATTCAATTTTTAATAGTGTTTGTTTTATTTATAGTTTTCTGATAGTGTATTGTCTGATATTAAACCCTAATATAATCAAAATAAGTAAGAGCCCTGTTATTATTGATATAACGAAAAATGTAGTATTCTTTATATAAACTGACTTATCCTGTTTGTTTGCTGCAATATTGCTGAACCAGTCTTTCCCCGGAACTGTTGCCCAGGACCATTTTCCGGTTATTATGCCATCCTTAAGCAGTATGTAACCCGGGTTGGCTCTGACCATACTTTTCAGGGTTGTTTCATCCACTGTACAGAAACTAAGTCCATTAAAATATATTTGAAGTTCATCTGTTGAGGTGGCAGTAAGAATATAAAAGCTTATGCCCATATTAGTTACATTTTTCCCCAGTTCAAATCCTTCTGAAAGTCTGAGAGTATCTGCTTTATTAAGTTTTCCTGATATCATTAAAAGGGAATAGTTGCTGTCGGCCAGTATCTGATTTGTTATATCAACTCCGTCTGTGTTTGTTATTGTAAAATCATGAATGGGTGGCTGATAACCCTTTTGAAGGAGAATAGTTTTCTGATCTATAAATATCCAGCTTGTGTCGTCTGCCGGATAGTTCTCAAGAGTGAATTCTCTTTGTTCCCCGTTTTTTTCATAAATAAAAGTTGTCTGGTACTTATCGGGCTCTGCTCCTTCAGGAATAACCATCTGATCTGCAATCTTAATACCAGTTTTGTAAGGCAGGAAATCGAGAACCGGCAAATTCCTGAGATTACCAAGACAGAACATTATAAATGTACCGGCGACAATTCCGGTTATAATCCATTCAACTGATGGCTTAAAAAGTGATGTGACCTCTTTTCTTCCTGTGAAAATAATAACAGTAAATGTAATCAGGACAACATTTTTCCAGAAGGTCTGCCAGTTGGTAAGATGTATTGCATCACCAAAACACCCGCAGTCTGAAACGGGATTATTCAGGGCGAGTACAAAAGTGAGAGGTGTGAAGAGAAGCATAAGAAGGAATACCACCCATATTCCGGCTTTCTGACGGATGCCTGATATAACTGAGAATCCTGCCATAAATTCGGCAGTACATAACAGAATACCAAGAGGCAAACTTAGCCAGTCAAGCCATGACATATTGAATGCAATAAAATAGTCATGAAATTTATATGCTGATCCCAAAGGATCTACACCCTTGACCACTCCGGAAAAAATAAAGACCAGTCCGACTATTATTATGCTGATCTGCCTGATTATTTTCATTTAATCATATTTAATGATTCCAGCAGTGCTTTTATTTTGGTGAATATCTCATGCGGAGGCAGCATATCACCATTATTATCGCAGTCGATTACCGCCAGTCGTTTATCGTTAACAGCAACTTTCAGATATATCTCCCTTACTTTTCTCTGGAAATCAAGACTCTCTTCATGGATATCCCGTGTACCATTCAGGTAGCTGCGGTCATTTCCTGTACGATTTCCTGTTAATTTTTTCTCGGTAAACTGATGTGGAACGTCAAGAAATATATTCAGGTCTGGTCGGGGAATTGCAAAATGAGTGAATTCGAGCGACAGAATCCATTTCATAAGCTTATCCTGTTCCTCCTCGGAATCAAGTTTTGCACACTGGTAGGCAATATTTGAATAAGTATACCTGTCAAGAAGTACAATTTTGCCATCATTTAGCCATTTTTCAAGGATTGAAGCGGAGTCTTTCCTATCACCTGCATACATCATGGCCACAAGGTATGGATTGACTTCATTGACAGATCCGAATTCACCTCTGAGAAACCTTGCAATCAGCTCTCCGAAGAATGGTTCATCGGTTCTTGGAAAATGAAGATATTCGCAACTATACCCTTTCTGTGTCAAATAGTCCTTAAGCAGTTTAATCTGCGTCGACTTCCCTGCACCGTCAACTCCCTCAATTACAAAAAGCTTCATTCAGTCATCAGTTTCTTAGTTTACAAATGTAATAAGCTTATAATTAAAATCATTAAATTCGGCTGTTAAAACAAATTGAAAATTGGATAAACCACGATACATAAATGTTGGTGGAAAATTACTGGATCTTTCGGTCCCCAGGGTAATGGGTATACTCAATATAACACCTGATTCTTTTTACCGTGGCAGCCGTTATGAATCTGATGATGATATAATAAAAGCTGCAGGTATTATGCTTGAAGAGGGAGCAGACATCCTTGATGTTGGCGGTTATTCATCACGTCCCGGTGCCATTGATATTCCGGAGGAGGAAGAAGGGAGGAGAGTCCTTGGTGCCATCCGAAAAATATCTTCAGTCTACCCCGGTGCAATTATATCTGTTGATACTTTCAGGGCATCTGTGGCCAAAGCGGCAGTTGAAGAATGCGGAGCTCATATTATTAATGATATCTCAGGAGGAAAAGCTGATCCCGGCATGTTTGAGTTAGTACGGCATCTGAATGTTCCGTATATACTGATGCACATGAAAGGTGATCCCCGGACAATGCAGGAAAATCCTGTTTATAATGATGTGGTTGCTGATATACTTAAGTGGTTTGGAGAAGGAATATTCCGGCTCAGATCGGCAGGTGTAAAGGATATTATAATCGACCCGGGATTTGGATTCGGGAAAACACGTGAGCATAATTATGATATGCTTGACAGGCTTGGAGACTTTTCAATTGCCGGCTTGCCTTTGATGGTTGGCCTGTCAAGAAAATCCATGATATGGAAACCACTTGGTATTACTGCCGAAGAGGCTCTTGCAGGTACAATATCACTCAATACCATAGCTCTTTTGAAAGGTGCCGATATACTGAGAGTACACGATGTTAAAGAGGCTGTGCAGGCTGTTAAGCTCATATGCCTTCTACGGAAGAATGCAGGGTAAGATTTAAGTGTTACATTTGATGTTATGATAATTTTGATATGCCCTTTCAGATAACTATCCTGGATATAATTGACATAGTGCTTGTTGCAGTAATACTTTTTCAGCTGTACAGGCTTATAAGAGGAACTGCAGCCTTCAGTATTATCTTTGCCATATTCCTTATTTACCTTTCCTGGCTTGTTGTAAAGACTCTGAATATGGAGCTCACCACTGCGCTTTTGGGTCAGGTGATCGGAGTGGGTGTAATTGCACTTATTATTGTTTTCCAGCAGGAGGTAAGGAGGTTTCTTCTGGTATTGGGTAACAGGTATATAACCCGCAGCAGGTTCTCCTTCACAAGATTCTTTTCATTGGCTCCTGATGACCATGATACTCCGGGACTTACAGAGGAAATTGTAAGGGCTTGTGAATCAATGTCTTTAAAGAAAACCGGAGCACTGATAGTTATAGGTAAAAAGAGCAGTCTTGACCTCTATACCGAAAGTGGTGAAATTCTTAATGCCAGGATCAGTGCTGAGCTTCTTGAAACTATATTCTTTAAAAATTCCCCTTTGCACGATGGTGCTGTACTGATAGAGGGAGGAGTCATTCTTGCCGCAAGATGTCCACTACCAGTGACAGACCAGGTGTCAATTCCTCCACATTTTGGAATGCGTCACAGGGCAGCTGTAGGTATGTCGGAACATTCTGATGCAATGATCGTTGTGGTATCGGAGGAAACCGGACATATTACAGTTGTGATATCAGGAGAGATCAGGGAGAATATCACTCCTAATGAACTGCGCGATGTGTTGGTGAGCAAAAAGTCCAGGTAAGATTTAACCAGGTTTAATGAAATTTTATTAGATTTGAGATGAAAGTTCATTTTGTCTGATAAAAGTTGAATGTCATGAGATCTGATTTTCTGCATCTGAATTCCCGTGATTTCTATAAGGGTTTAATAGTTGTTATTATCTGCACATTTATAACAGGGCTCTACCAGGTAATAGCAAATGGAGGGGTTATTAACTGGATTACCATGAAACCTGTAGTTATTGCAGCAGCAGGTGCCGGAATCTCTTACCTCACAAAGAATCTCCTTACCAACTCAAAAGGTGATTTTATGAAGAGTGAATAGGAAATCCGGCGACCGGCGACCGGCAACCGGCAACCGGTAACCGGCAACCGGTAACCGGCAACCGGCCTTAGGGATAGAAGACCATAAGACAGCAGGACCGCAATACCGCAGGACCTACCTACTTACTATCGACCAGTATCGGTAAATTCTTGCCGTTGGTCATGAATATCAGCTTGGAGTTTGGTGAATTGGAGATTGCTTTAATCATTTCATACTGAAGCAATTTGTCGCTGAGTCCGGTGCTGAGAATCTTCTGATAGTCTGCAATACCCTGGGCCTCGACTCTTTTTCTCTCGGCTTCCTGTCTTTCTTTCTGAAGTACGAAAGTCATTTTCTGCGCCTCCTGTTCGGCATTAATTTTAGATTCGATGGCAGCCTTAACCGATTCAGGAAGAGTAATATTGCGGACCAGAAGCTGCTCAAGGACCAATCCTCGTTCTTTAAAATTGGCTTCAATAGTTGAAAATATCCTGCTCTGAAATTCATCTCTTTTTGTCGAATAAAGTGCTACTGCATCGTAATAAACAGCGTTGTCTCTTATTTTTGTCCTGCAGATTGGCCTTACAATAACATTTCTGTAATCTGTTCCTATCTCCTGAAGAATACGAGGGGCCTCGGATGGAAGTACCTTATATAACACAGTCAGATCAACTATAACTTCAAGCCCGTCGGCTGTAAGAACTCTGATAGCATCATCACCTTGTTTTGCTCCTTCATCATGAACTGCTGACATAGTATAATTCTCAGTTCTGACATCAAACATTTCAACCTGAACCAGAGGATTGATGACATTTAAACCACTTTCGAGGATGTTATTGTTTACTTTACCAAAAAGTTTCTGAACACCTACCTGTCCGGGCTCAATCTGAACAACCGAGGCTATTGAAAGACCTAAAATGATAACAATAATTCCTACAGACTTAATTATTGATTTATAGGCTCTAACGGGAGGATCTGCTTTAGCAACAAGAAATCCGATTATCAGGATTACAATTCCTACAATTACGACTGACATACTATACTGATTTAGGTTATTACTATTTTCTGACTAAGATAATCATAAAAGGCTGAATTGAGAACTTTTCAGAAACTCTTCAGGATATCAATCACCATTAATTCTTTGTCAGTATACGTTTTTTCTTCTGATTTCTTTTTTATAAGTTCTTTTTTATCCGGAAAGATTTTAGAGACAGATTTGGCTGAAAGCTGGCATTGATTTATTTTTCCATCAGGAGATAAAATATAATACTTATATTCTGTAACAAACTCATCGTAATTTCTTCCGGGTGAGTAAGCCTGTTTATAATCGGCTTCAATAAAATCTTTGGAAGGTACCTTAATCAGTTTGTAAGCATCATCATTCAGAACCTGATAGAAAATATACTCCCCTGATTTCATTTTAAGGTTGTCATTACTCATGGTCCGGAAGATCATATCAGTATCCTCATTCCTTATTATCAGCTCATTTATCTTGTATCCGGGAATAGATATAAGTTGTTTCGTTTTGGGATGTAAACAAATTATTGAGTTTGACACAACATCAATATTTGACTGAATTTCGATGTACTTGTCCTGTTGGTTGATTTTCAGATAGGAAAACTGCAGGGTATCGAAAAGCAGGGGACTTCCTTTTACTCCTTTATACCTGGTATCAAATCCGATACCTCCGATTGAAAGTGCACCCAGATTTGCGATTGCCTTTAAGTTTTCCTCAGCAGAAATTCCGGTCTGATAAGTGTTTTTTACCTGGCCATTCAAACCTGTTACAAATACTATCAGTATAAGAATAGTAAATGACTGTCTCATTGCTCTAGTTAACACTGGTTTTAAGGATAATTCAAAATTATGAAAAAAACAGATGTGCTATTCACTCTTTTTCACTTTACTTTTAATGGAAATAGTTATAATCATAGTATATGAGGTGATTAAAACTTTGCCATATTTGTGGTCGGAAAAATTTTATGAACAAAATATCCCGGATAGCGTTACTATATTGAATCAACGTATTAGATGACAACATTATACGATCTCGAAGAGGGTGAAGAGGGGATAATACTGAAGATAAAGGGTAGAGGTCAGTTCCGGCAACGTCTTTCAGAAATGGGATTTGTTATCGGAAAGAAGGTATCTGTCATCAGAAAAGCCCCTTTGGGGGATCCTGTGGAATACAGGATAATGGGATATCATATCTCATTGAGAAACAATGAGGCACAACTTATTGAAGTTGACAGGAAGGGGGTCGCACGTGAATACAACCATGCTGATGTTCTTGTTCGTGAGACTGAAAACGGGGCATGGATTGAAAAGACGAAAAATATACAGATTGCCCTGGTTGGAAATCCCAATTCAGGAAAAACAACACTATTCAATTATGCTTCCGGCTCCCGTGAAAAGGTAGGTAACTATGCCGGGGTAACAGTAGACTCAAAAGAAGCCAGATACAGGCAGTCAGGGTACACATTTTCAATAATTGACCTGCCGGGAACCTATTCTCTAAAAAGTTATTCCCCCGAAGAGATTTATGTTCGCAACTATATCTTTGATAACAAGCCCGATATTGTACTGAATATAGTTGATGCATCAAACCTTGAGCGCAACCTGTATTTAACAACACAACTGATTGACATGGGCGTTCAGATGGTAATTGCCCTGAACATGTACGATGAGCTTGAAAAAAGAGGGGATTTGTTTGATTACAAATCACTTGGAAATCTGCTTGGGGTACCCGTTATTCCTACAGTCAGTTCAAAGGGAAAGGGGCTTAGGGAGCTTTTTGACACCATAATTGCTGTGTATGAAAACAGGGATCCTTCAGTAAGACACATTCATATTAATTACGGGACTGAAATTGAGAATGCCATATCATCAATACAGTCAAAGATTAAGGTTGATGAAAACAGGAATTTTACAAATATAGTTTCTTCACGGTACCTTGCACTGGAACTACTTGAGAATGACATGGAATTCTCTTCCGACATTAAACGATGTTATAATTCAAAGGAAATTATTGAAGCAGCGAGAAAAGAATGCTCCAGACTTGAAAAGATGTATACAGAACCAATTGAAACAGTAATTACCGATCTGCGTTATGGTTTTATTTCCGGAGCATTGGCTGAAACACTTAAGCCAAATAAGACAGAGAAACTCAGCCGGACAAGAGTTATTGACAGGTACCTTACTAATAAATACCTCGGATTCCCGGTTTTCATGATATTCATGTGGATTACTTTTTTTACAACATTCAGGCTGGGAGAATATCCAAAACAATGGCTTGAAACGGGACTATCGCAGCTTTCCATTCACATTTCTTCATTAATGCCGGAGGGAATACTGCAGGATTTTATCACTGAGGGTATTATTGGCGGTGTTGGTGGTGTTCTGGTATTTCTTCCCAATATCATAATTCTTTTCCTTTTTATATCATTCATGGAGGATACCGGTTATATGGCACGGGCAGTATTTATTATGGACAAGGTGATGCATAAGATAGGACTGCATGGAAAATCGTTCATCCCCCTGTTTATGGGTTTCGGCTGTAACGTACCAGCAATTATGGCTACAAGAATTATTGAAAGCCGCCGTGACAGAATGATAACAATGCTTATAACACCATTCATGTCATGCAGTGCCCGTCTGCCAGTATATATTCTTTTTATAAGTGCCTTTTTTGCATCAAACCAGGGTACTGTTCTTTTCCTGCTCTACCTTTTGGGAGCATTATTTGCCATATTGTCGGCGCTGTTTTTACGCAAAGTTTTTTTTAAGTCGTCAGAGATCCCGTTTGTAATGGAGCTCCCACCTTACAGGATACCGACCTTCAGGAGTATAATAAAGCATGTGATATTCAGAACAGGATTATATCTGAGAAAAATTGGTGGCATTATACTCATTGCTTCAGTTATAATCTGGATATTGAGCACTTTCCCCGGATCTGTTGAGCTATCAAAGGATTATAAAAAAGAATTACAAAAAATTGAAATGAGTCAGCTTTCTGTTTCAGAGAAAGAAATTGAGTTAAATTACCTAAGAATTGAAGAGCAAACCGAAAGGCAGAGCAAATCATATATGGGGATGCTCGGTAAGGTCATTGAACCGGTTATGAAACCACTTGGATTTGACTGGCGCCTTAGCGTGGCACTTCTTTCAGGAATAGCAGCCAAAGAGGTTGTGGTAAGTACTCTCGGGGTATTGTTTCAGACTGTAGATGAAGCAGATGTTTCCTCTCTTGTTGGAAAGATCCAGACTCAGAAAAATTCTGCAGGGCAACCGCTTTTCAATCCGGTAATGGCTTTCTCATTTATGCTTTTTATACTTATATATTTCCCATGCATAGGAGTAGTTGCTGCTATCCGAAGGGAATCGGGGAACTGGAAATGGGCTGCATTTGTTATTGTTTATACAACAGCAATTGCCTGGCTGACATCATTTGCTTTCTATCAGATTGGAAATCTGTTATTTCTCTGATTCTATACCAACAGCATCTTCAAGCATCGTAACCGCCTTATAGAGAACTCCTGCTTCACCCCTGAAAGTGCCTGATCCTTCAGGTTTATTTTCAACAGTATACCACTCAAAAAATCCATTATTGTCCTTTACTCTTTTTAACATAGGAGTCAGATGTTCATATGCTTCAGAAATCATTCCGTATCGTATCAGTTGCTGGATCATCCTTCCTCCGAACCAGGTCCAGTCACCTCCATTCTGATAACCATACGGATACATTCCCTTGTTTTTAAAGTATCCCTCAGGGTAGGGTGGATACATTGTCAATCCTATTGATCCAGCTCCTGATGCCTTTACATTTTCAACCATTTTGTCAAGTGACTCCTTTATTTCTTCAGGTGAGAGTAACCCGGCTTCAATAGCTACAGCAGTGCCGCCGTGATAAAAAATCTGGTTCTCGTCGAATCCCTCCGGGAAGGGTGAACCGTTCAGATAAATGTGAGGTATGAATTTTTTCTTCTCATTATCCCACAAATGTTTCCTGGTATTTGCACTAAGACTGTCCCGGACAGGTTTCCATCTGGATTCCATCATGGGAGCCATTTCTGTAAAACAGGAAATTGCTATAATAAACATGGCATTATCATATATATCAATTGAATAATGCGTGTCATCAGTCAGAAATACACCCCAGTCATGTTCAGGTTGTACATCACCCCAGTCGGCAGTTGTTGCTCCCCAGATAAGTCCATATTGATCATTAAACCGGTGATTCATAAGAAACAACAAAGCTCTTTCCATTCTTTCGCCTATCGTAATGCCATTAACCTCCTCATTAAGGATTTCCTTATCTCCTGTAATACTTATGTACTTGTAAACTGCCTGGATAAGTGACGATTCCTGGTCGGTTTCAACTGTGTTTTTATGACCGGCATACCTGGGCTCAAGATCAGAAAAAATGTAGTCGTATCCTCCTTCTGTCTTTACTGCCTTTTCCTTTGGGATAAATCCGTCAATTATATTCCCGTCCTCACCCTGCATTCTGAAGAATACCAGCAGATTTTCCTTAAGTATATTCCTGTCATAAACCTTTCCGGATAATTCAATAAATGTATTATAATCTCTTATCCATACCTCACCATATCCGTCACCTGCATTGAATCCAGTCTTTACAACCTCCAACGCTTTACTTTTAATAAAAGGGATGTTGGGGTCATTGAGTATTTTATCCTTCAGTTCTTTATTTTCAGAGGTTGTCGAACATGATATGAAAAGTGTTGTGAAAAAAATAACAGTAAAAAGTGTTTTCATGGTTTTAACGCTGAATTAAACTTGTATTGTCCTGATCCTGTTGTATATACTGCATAACCATCTTTTATGCCGCTGAATTTGATTAAATCTGAATTAATAATTTCTTTCCCGTTTTCTGTTATTTGTGATGACTCAGATCCGGGAATATAAATGGTTGAGGTACTACCGACAGGAACAGTTACTGATACTGTGAAGCCCTGATCATTTTTTCCCCAATCAATACCGGCATTTCCATTTGGGGTAAGAGTTGAATAGGATGCCCTTGTAATTTCATCAGGCGGCTGAGGTCTGAATATTATGTGTTTGTATCCGGGGTTCTCAGGATCAGCATTCATACCTGCAAGTTTTCGATAGAACCATGTAAGTCCGCCTCCGAACATAGGGTGATTCCTGGAACCTTTACCGTTCCATTGTTCCCATGTGGTTGTTGCCCCCTGTTCAATCCACCAGCCGTAGCCCGGGGCTGTTTTCTGATTCATTACTTTGCAGGCAAGGTCCTGTAATCCGTTATCTGCCAGTACCTCAAAGAAGAATTGTGTACCGAAAATACCGGTATCGAGATGATAGTCGTTTGCTGCTATATCATCAACCAAAGCCTTGACCACCCTGCTTTTCTGTTCCTCCGGCAGTCCCATCACAAGTGCAAATATGTTTCCTCCGTATTTCCCATATGAACCTTTCTCTTCATCAAAGAATTTTTTCTGAAATGCCTTGCTTGTTTTAAGGGCAACAGATCGGAAGTATTCTTCATCATCGGTTTTTCCAAGTGCATGGGCAGCTTTTGCTGTGATATCGGAGCATCTCCATAAATAGAATGTATGTACCATATTATCAGGTGGCAGGTTTCCGGGAGCTACCCAGTCACCAAGATTTATCCATCTGTTTGGATTTGATTTTTCAGGAGCCTGCGAAAACATGATCCCGTCTTCATCTGTCCAAGTAAGCATGTACCTGATATAACCTTTCATCCCTTCATAATTTTCTTCAAGGAGCTCTTTATCACCATAATGAAGGTAGTATTCCCATGGCATAATATTCATGGCAGCTCCCCAGGCAACACCACCACCACAGCCTGGCTGCCATGGTGCTCCGTTAGGTACATATCCGTTCTCAGGATTCCGGGAACCGAGAATATCGCGGATCCATTTGGTATAGAATGCTTTTGCGTCAAAATTGTGCATAACTGTTACACATGCAACCTGCCCGTCACCTGTATAGGGTGACCGTTCCCTGTGGGGACAGTCACTTGCAATACCTCCATGCATATTATCGGTCTGACTTCTCCGCCAGATCTTATTTATCGTATTGAATAGATTGTTTGAGCATTCAAACTTTCCGGTGGTTTCAATATCAGTATATACTGCTTCAGCCAGCAGTTGTTCTGGCTTTAGATCTCCCGGCCAGTTAAATATTTCCACCTCTCTGAAGACAAACCATGTAAACCTTGCTGCATATTCTTCAGGTCCGTTACCTTTCATAGTGTAGGAGTTCTCCCCCTGTGGTGATTCGCATATATATCTGATATCAATTTTTCTCCCTTTTTCACCGCTAATGTTCCTGATCCTGAGCCAGCCGGAAATCTCTTCCCCGAAATCTGCCCTGTAATGACCTTCTCCGAGTTTCTCTATTTTTTCCGGAGAAAGCACTTCCATAACTTTATCAGTAGGAGACATGTGTGCCTTCATTGAGCCATCGGGCTTTTTTCTTAAAGAGGCAAACTCCCATGCATTATCATTAAATCCGGGTGATGACCAGCCTTCCTGTTCCATTTGTGCATCATAATGTTCACCATCATATACAAGATCCATCACAATGGGACTTCTTGATGCTTTCCATGTCTGATCACTGCAAATAATTTCTTTGGTGCCGTCAGTGTAGTATATATGAATCTGACCAATAAATCTTGGTGTGCCGTATCCCTGTGTCCAGAATGAGGCAGGATTATAAAACCCGTTTCCCAGAATTACCCCTGCAGCATTATCACCCTTTTTCAGCAGACCGGTAATATTGTAAACCAGGTACATAACCCGGTATTCCATGAAATTGTTTTCAGTCATTGCTCCAATAGGTCCTATGTCGGATCTTTTACTATATAAAGTAAGATTGGGGACAAGGACATCATCTCCAACCTTATTTCCATTAATATAGAATTCGAAAAAGCCTAGCCCGCTAACATATGCTTTAGCCGAAGCAATCTCCTTTGTTAGTTTGAAGCTTTTTCTCAGTAAAGGAGCATTACCGGGTAGTTTTTCTTCAGGTGATTTGCCGGGAGCAACTGACTGATCCACCCCCTTTGGAAATGGTGGTTTTGGAAGGGGGTCTTCTCCCTGCCATGGTGCACCAATCCATTTTGCTTTCCATTCATCACTATTCAGTATGCCCATACCCCAGTATGCAGGTTCACTCCAGGCAGATCTCCTTCCTGAATTGTCCCATACCCTTACCTGCCACCAGCAATCCTGTCCGGAGATAAGTTTTTTTCCTGCGTATTTAATGTTTACAGACTTTCCGGAATTTATCTTTCCGCTTTTCCAGAGATCAGATTCTCCTGAAATTAAATGCTTTCTTGAGCCCGCAACTCTTATTTCCCATGCACTTTGCTCAACGCCCCTTGAGCCCTTTTCCGGTTCATTGATCCATGAGAGTCTGGGCTCAGTCAGGTCAATAGCCATAGGATCTGCAAGATTTTCACAGGTCAGTCTTACAGGGTTGATTTCAGCACTGAGCTGGCATGCCTGTAAAAAAACCATAATAATAAAGCAGGTGTGACCCAATGTAATCCTTTTCATGATCTGAGGTTTATTTAAATGCTACCGGCAATAAAATTAAGCATATATTCCAACTTTTCCCTGAAAAGCTTGTTTATCATGGCATTGCTGAAGCGACAGCACTTCTGGAGGGAGATCCAACTGTTAAGGAGAAGATTTTTGATACTGAGCTTGTTCCCTGGTATGGATCAGCAGCCCTGGAAGAATACCTCAAGGCTGACAGTAAAATTCACAAATACAGATATTAGCTATTTGACAATGGCTCCCTCTTCCATAAGGACATTATAGAAGTAGCCATAGCCAAAATCTTTATCGAGAGAGATTTTTCCCTCAAAAGTTACTGTGTCACCGATTTTTGCAGATTGTAGTGTAGTTATAGTCAGATCATATTCTTCACCGGCCCGGGTACCATCCTGAATATGTACCCAGTTTTTCCCCATTATTTCTTCATTTACCCTGGTAACAACCCCTTTTACTTTTATTGTTTTTCCCGAAAATGACTTTTTATCTGCCATTAATTTTTCAATTGTAGTGCAACTTTCGCATGGAATAATCTTGATATCAGCTTTAGGAATAACTGGCTTGACCTGATGCTGCTGTCCTGTCATAGGATTATTCTCTTTTTTATCCTCAAATGATTCCTTCACTAAGGGACCTGATCCAGGGCCTTTGCATGAAACAATTGTGATTGCGATAAACAGAAAGGCGATTAACTTATTCATGGTAAATAAATGATTTATGGTGGATTCATTAATAAGACAAAAAGGGTGTCTCAAAAGTCTGTTTTTCTCAATCCACCCCTAAATGCCGCATAGCGGCACTTATTGAAAATCAGTGGATTTTAAAGCCCCTCTTGGGGGGATGGGGGGTAAATTCGGAATTATGAGACAGCCCCTTTGCAGGAATTTATTGCTTTAAATTCTTATTTCTCTGCAAGCGTTGGATCGGGATGAGCGATTTTTGCAACAGCCTCAGCAAATTTGAACTCCTTGTGGAATGGATTCTCAGGGTTGTGGCATGTTTTGCAAACTTTCTCATCTGGAAGTACAAGGCCGTTTTTAACAGCCATATCCTGGTTCTTCATAATTGTAGGTGATTTGTATGCACTGCCCGGTCCATGGCATGATTCACATGAAACTCCCTCTGTTGCAAGTATGCCGCCACGCAGATTAGCAGCTACTGCATCATATGTTGAATGACATTTCAGACATTTGGGTTCCTTGGTGGCATCAGCAATACCATTTTTCTTTGCATAGTCTATTGAGGCCTGGCTTGCAAGTGATTTGAGAGCCTGTGAATGCTTTTCCTTCATCCACTTGTTGTACTGCTCACCCTTGGCCGGTTTGTTATGGCATACCTTACACTTATCAGCCCCTATGTACTTAGAGGTTTGAGCTGAAACGGTCCCTGCTATAAGAAGAGACAGGCAGATTAAAAACAAAAACTTTTTATTCATCATGATGTTTAAAGATAAGTTTATATTCGATTTGGTTTATTTGGTCGTTTATGATCTTCCTCTTTTTACAAATATAATACAAATTGAATACCATAATTTTCAAAAACTGATAAACACGAGGAAAACAAAATATAATATCGATCCATCAACTTGAATAATTGGGCACTTTTGTTATTTTTGCACCTTCAAATTTTTTTTTGTGGACCTCAGAAGCGAAATAAGCAGGAGAAGAACATTTGCCATTATCAGTCATCCTGATGCCGGCAAGACTACACTTACAGAGAAACTTCTTCTTTTCGGTGGTGCTATACAGACTGCAGGTGCTGTCAGAAGCAATAAAATAAGGAAAACAACAACTTCCGATTTTATGGAGATTGAAAAACAGAGAGGAATCTCTGTGTCGACATCTGTTATGGCCTTTGAATATAACAATATAAGGATCAATATCCTCGATACACCGGGGCATAAAGATTTTGCCGAAGATACTTACCGTACCCTTTCCGCTGTTGACAGTGTAATACTTGTGGTCGATTCCGTAAAGGGGGTGGAGGAACAAACCCGGAAGCTTATGGAAGTATGCCGTATGAGGCATACTCCGGTAATGATATTTATTAATAAGATGGACAGGGACGGGATGAATCCCTATGATCTGCTTGATGATCTTGAAAAAGAGCTTCATATAGCAGTTTGTCCATATACATGGCCGGTTGGCAGCGGAAAACAGTTCAGGGGTGTATATAATATTTTCAAAAAAGAAATCCAGCTTTTTGCCCCGGAAAAAACAGGAATTCCTGAAAGTCTTATATGTACCCGTGATATTCAGGATCCTAAGCTTAAGGTCCTGGTAGGTGAGGATAATATAACAAAGCTCTGGGAGGAAGTCGACTTCATTGAAGATATGTTTGAAACATTCAATATGTCTCTTTATCGTGAAGGTTATTTGGCACCTTTGTTCTTCGGAAGCGCATTGAATAATTTCGGAGTTCTTGAACTTCTTGAGACTTTTCTCGAGATTGCCCCATGCCCCGGACCTGTCGAATCTTCTGTGCGGCAGATTATGCCATTCGAGAAAGAACTTACCGGTTTTGTTTTCAAGATCCATGCTAACCTCGATCCGAATCACCGTGACAGGATCGCTTTCCTGAGGATCTGCTCGGGAAAATTTGAAAGGAATAAGTTCTTCTTCCATACAAGAATAAAAAAGAACCTCAGATTCTCTTCGCCTGCAAGCTTTATGGCTAACAACAAGAGCATTGTTGAGGAAGCATACCCCGGTGATGTAGTGGGATTGTATGACAATGGCAATTTTAAAATTGGCGACACACTTACAGAGGGTGAAGTGCTTCATTTTCATGGAGTTCCCAGTTTTTCGCCTGAGATTTTGAAAGAGGTCATCAATCTTGATCCGATGAAAACCAAGCAGCTTGAAAAGGGTGTCTGGCAGATGACCGATGAAGGTGTTGCACAACTCTTTCTTCAACAACCTGGAAACAGGAAAATAATAGGAACTGTAGGAGAGTTACAGTATGAAGTTATAAGGTTCAGACTCGAGCATGAATACGGTGCAAGGTGCAGCTTTTCCAGTCTCCCTTTTGTAAAAGCATGCTGGATAACAACTGAAGATAAAAAAGAACTCGAGGCATTTATACGCAGAAAACCCGGTGCCATAGCCTATGACAAGGAGAATAATCCTGTCTTCCTAGCCGAAAGTGAATGGATGCTCAGACTGGCACGTGAGAATTTCCCGTCAATTACATTTCATGAGACTTCAGATTTCAAGCTAAAACTATGATTTAGTTTTGCTGAGGGAGTGATATTTACAATTATTTTCTGAAAATGAACAATTTGGGATTATAATTGTATAATACATCGTAGAATTCTTAAGGTAAAACTAAACTTCCCCATTATGGCAGCAGAAAATCCCGGCACTTACCTGCCTCAAAAAGATCTTTTCAAAGAATCTTATGTTTCTTCAATGGAAGAATACCGTAAAATGTATTCCGAAAGTATCAGCAACAGTTCGAAATTCTGGGAGCAGCAGGCGAGAAAGCTTATTAACTGGCAGCACGATTTTCAGATGGTGAGCGATTGTGATTTCTCTCAGGGATTAGTATCCTGGTTTTTAGGTGGTAAGTTAAATGCCTGCGAAAATGCAGTTGACCGCCATGTAATGGATAAGGGTGATCAGGTTGCAATTATATGGGAACCGGATGAACCGGGAAAAGAGGTAAGGATAACGTACAGGGAACTTCAGCGTAAAGTATCACGAATGGCCAATGTGCTAAGGCATAATGGTATAAGGAAAAGAGACAGAGTGGCAATATATATGCCAATGATTCCGGAGGCAGTATATGCAATGCTTGCCTGTGCAAGGATTGGCGCTGTTCATTCGGTTGTATTTGCCGGTTTCAGTGCAGAATCACTCCGGGACAGAATTAATGATGCAAAGTGCAAGGCTGTAATAACTGCAGATGAAGCTATAAGAGGGAAAAAGATTATTCCATTGAAAAGAATGGCAGATGAGGCTGTTATGGCATGTCCAACTGTAGAGCATGTGTTTATCACAAAACGAACAAACGGAAAAATTCCTTTTTACCCTCCCCGTGATATCTGGATGGATGAAGCTATGGAAGGAGAAAGACCATACTGTCCGATTGAGCATATGGATTCTGAAGATACTCTCTTCCTGCTATACACATCAGGCAGTACCGGCAAACCGAAAGGGGTATCACACACAACTGCCGGTTATCTGCTTTATACCGCACTAACACATAAATATGTATTCGATTACAAACCGGGTGAAATATATGCCTGTGTGGCAGATATAGGATGGATTACCGGTCACTCATATGTTGTATATGGCCCTTTGTTGAACGGAGCTACAACAGTTCTCTTTGAAAGTATTCCAACATATCCTGATGCAGGAAGATACTGGGAAATGGTTGAAAGGCTTAAGATCAACCAGTTCTATACGGCACCCACTGCTCTGAGGGCCATTCAGCGTGAAGGAGATGCATTTGTTACCAAATATGACAGGTCTTCTTTAAGGATTCTCGGTACGGTAGGTGAACCTATTAATCCGGAAACATGGAAATGGTATTACAACGTTGTTGGAAACGGAAGATGCTCAATAGTCGATACCTGGTGGCAGACAGAAACCGGTGGGATACTTATAACCCCGCTGCCCGGCGCTATTCCTACCAAACCGGGATCTGCTACTTTACCATTTTTCGGAATTGAGGCAGTGCTTTTAACCCAGGAAGGGGAGGAGATTAAGACAACCGAAGGCTCAGGTCTTTTGGCTATTAAAGGACCGTGGCCCAGCATGGCCCGCACAATCCAGGGTGACCATATGAGGTTTTATGAGACATATCTTAAACAGTACAACGGATATTATCTTACAGGTGACGGGGCTACACGTGATGGTGACGGCTATTACTGGCTTACCGGGCGTGTGGACGATGTGATGAACGTTTCCGGGCACAGGATAGGATCCGCTGAAATTGAAAGCGCTCTTGTTTCACATCCTTTCTGTTCAGAAGCAGCCGTTGTAGGTTATCCTCATCCAATAAAAGGAGAGGGAATATTTGCATACGTAATTCTTAAGGAAGGATACGACGCTGATGAAGAACTGGTTGGTGAACTCAGAAATGAAGTAAGACGTCATATCGGAGCATTTGCCACACCTGATCAGATACTTATCACACCGGGACTTCCAAAAACCCGTTCAGGAAAGATAATGAGGCGAATTCTCAGGAAAGTTGCTTCAAATGAGACTGAAGACCTTGGAGATACCACGACGCTTGCTGATCCTGCAATTGTTGATACTCTTGTAAGGCTCCGGGCTGAACTTTGAATTCTGTTAATTAATTAACAACAACAGAGCCTGTCATTGTTGGATGTACTGCACAATGATAAAGGTATGTCCCGGCGGTACTGAACTTGTGTGAAAATGTACCGTTAGCACCTATATTTCCGCTGTCGAACAGACCTGTATCACTGGTAACTGTATGAACAACACCATCTTTGTTTGTCCATGTTATTGTTGTTCCGGCTGTTACAGTAATTTTGTCAGGATTGAATACCGAACCCTGAATCCATACCTCATTGATTCCTGGTTTGGGAGCATCAGGTTTTCCTGATGGAGTATTCATTTCCTCCATATTATCCTTGGAACAACCGTTTGGAAAAGAAAGAACTAATAACAGAAAAAGATACCCTATAATAATCCTTCCTCTAAACCTTCTAGACTTTTTCATCTTATTAACAGATATGTATACATATAAAACAAAGAATTTCCGATTAAGTTTAATGGAACTTATAATAATAGCTATTCAAGTCCCTCTCCCCCTGGGAGAGGATTTAGTGAGAGTTCGTGAACTGCAGGATTACCTTTGGTGATCCTGATTGGGTGGGGGGATTCAAAAAACAAAACCCTGTCACGAAAGCGACAGGGCTTTTTCTTTTGTCGGGGTGGCAGGACTTTGAGGCATTTTAACCCCCCAAAATCGGCCAGCCTTTAAAACCGCCACTTCCCCCCATTCTCTTTAACCTTGCGATAGTTTTTTTAACAGGTCTGTATTTGAGGAAATTTAAGCCGATTTAAGGCAGTTTAAGAAAATGTTGGGAAAGTGTTGGGAAAACAGTACCTTTATTTCCGGAATGTTACCCCGACAAAATGAATAAGCGCAAGTAACACATAGAGAGTAATTTACAGCCAAATGTTAAAATTTACCCCGACAAAATTACAAAAACCGAACCCTGGTAAAATTCAAGAAAATGACAACAACAAGATTCTTTACAAAAACAAAGGCAAAGGACCGCAGTAAACTGGTACCCGTCTATGTACGTGTATCATGCGGAAGAGGCATTGATATTGTCTCTAAAACGGATCTTGTAATCAAGGCCCTTAACTGGAACAACGGCACCCAGCGAACAAGGCAAAGGGCCGAAAACCGCAGCGGTGGCAAGTACGATTTCGACAACAGGATCGCTTCCATGAAAAAGCACCTTGAAGACGAGATAGAAAAAATTCCTCAAAGCGACCTTGGTTCTGAGTGGCTCAAAACAGCCATTGACCGCTTCCATCACCCTGAGAAATATACCGTTAACCTCTTCAGCTTTATCGAATCCTTTATCTCGAGATCTTCAACAAGGATGAACAGGCGCACGAAAAAACCGATCTCATATAAAATGCAGCGTGAATATGAAGTGACATTCGGCTACCTTAAGAAGTTCTCCCTGCAGAAGGGCCGAAATATTGACTTCAAAGACATCGATCTTAACTTTTATGATGAGTTCACCCACTTTCTCCAGGAGTCATCCGCAAACCCCGACGCTAAAGACCAGGCAGAAAGAGAAAAAAAACTCTCAGTTAATACCATCGGGAAAAAAATTCAGACTCTTAAGATTTTTCTTAATGCAGCCAGCGGGGAAGGACACATTACCAACCCGGCATATAAAAACAGCGCCTTTGTCTCCGTTTCGGAGGACTCCGATGCTATTTACCTTAATGAAGAGGAGCTTGAAAGGATCGCCCGGGCGGATCTCTCCACCAGGCCACAGCTGGACCGGGTGCGTGACCTCTTCCTGGTAGGCTGCTGGACCGGTTGCCGCTTCTCGGATATCTCCCAGGTAAGGGCCGAAAACATTTCAGCGGGACTCATTGCCATTCACCAGCAAAAAACAGGAAACAAGGTTCTCATACCGCTTCACCCCGTTGTCACTGCTATTTTGAATAAATATAAGGGGGAGCTGCCACGCCTAATCAGCAACCAGAAATTCAACAAGGCACTAAAGGAAATAGCCCTTGAAGCAAAGATAACCGGTGAGGTGAGCAAGCGTATAACAAGGGGCGGGATGACCATAGAGTCACGGATCGATAAAAGCGACATGGTCACCAGTCACACAGCCCGGAGATCCTTTGCAACAAACCTGCATAACTCGGGATTCGATGACCGGAAGATAATGCAGATAACAGGCCACCGGTCACTTTCGGCTTTCGAGCGGTATATAAAAATAACAAGTGATGAGTCGGCCCTGGATCTGAGGAAACACTGGAACCTGTCACATCTGAAAGTTGTAAATGAATAAGTAAAAGAAAATATTAACATGGCAAAAAATCTGACGCTGGAAGATAAAAAGAGGTATTTTGACAAGGTCGCAAGGCTGCCTATCTATATCACTTCACTTGAGTACTGGGAACAGATCGAGCTCTTTGAGTACTCAAAAGAAATCAAAGGCAAAGAAAAGCAGCGGATTTATGATCTGATCTCAAATAATCCGGATTATCCCGGATATCCTGAAGGAGCAAGCGAAGATCAGAAATTTCAATTCTGGGCCGAAAAATCCAATTCCGGACTGTTCTTAAAAGCGAAAACGGTTAATGAATTTGCGTGCGAGCACATGGTCAAAAACTTTTTAACCCCGGAGCAATATGCAGTCTTGGAAAACCACTACGGCGAAATGATCCCCCCAGAGCTGAGAATTGATAAGTCAACAATCAGTAAACCCGTAAGGGAGAAAAAAGAATACAAGTCAATTGTAAGAGCCAGGGCGTTTTGTTTGACTCAATTGTATCTTAATGGCAATATCGATGAAGAGACATGGAACAGTAAGACCAAATTTATTAAAATGGTTAAGAAGTACTTTCCTGATCAGTCCGGACAAACCATGTACAAAAAAATGAAAACGAAAAAAGAAGATTGTTTTTACGATAAAAAGAAAAATGAAATAACTGAAACTTCAATGGAAAGGTACCCAAAAGATTATTCTCATGGCATGAAACTACATGACAAGATAAAAAGTACTGTAAATTAAATAATTACAAAAAGTTACCCTTTTTAGTTACCGGTATCCTGATGGTACCGGTTTTTATTTGTAGGAAATTTGATCCATTAATCGGCATTTAATGGATCTGAGTCTTCTGATAGAAAATCCCGAGCTGGCAAAGCATGTAAAGCTCGAAGTCACCGCAAGCGACCTGCTCTCATTCAGCAACAGCCTTATTGAAAAGGCTGTCTCCGAATTAAAATCAAAACAGAAACCTGCAGAGGAAAGATACCTCACATCCCGTGAGGTTTGTGATATGCTTCATATCTCGGAGGTTACTCTTATTGACTGGGATAAGAAACATATTACTCATCCGGCATATGTCGCCAAAAGAAAGTATTATAAAAACTCCGACCTGGTGGAACTTTTATCATCAAAACAGAATAACCAAGAAAACCCCGGAACTTGAAAATATTATACAATCAAAATAAGCAAGTATGTCATACGGTTTAAAGTACGAACTTCTCTGTAAATCAAGGCTTGGAAACAATTATAAGCTGAAGCTTTTATTCGATGGCTACTCGGGCGATGACATTGACCGTAACATGCCAAAAGACGGCGCTTTGATCCTACGAAAAGACAGGGCTAAGGTTGTAGGCGGGACCTCTCTGGAGTTTGCAATAAGAGAGGAGGTTGATTTTGAACTTGATGAATTATATACGAACAATTCAAAAAAGATTAAGGCAGAGCTGTATAAGGATACTACCCTGTTGTGGACAGGGTATGTGCTGCCGCAGCAGTACCAGGCTCCGTATATACCGGCTCCCCTTAATGTGCGATTCACTGCCACAGACGGGCTTGGATTGCTGAAGTATGAGGATTTTACTTTAACAGGCTTTAAGAGCCAGCTGGAAATCATACGTCATTGTATTGATAAGACCGGGCTTGCTATAGGGTACAGCATAGCTATAAATCTCTTTGCCCCGCTTCATGCCGAAAACCGTTCACCATTATCTCAAACTTATGAATATGCAGAGATTTATACTGGCATGAACTGTTACCAGGTTATTGAAAATATGCTGGTAAAATATGACGCTGTTTTAACGCAGTTTAATGGACGGTGGCTAATTACCTGCAGCGCTGACAAGAAGAGCTCACGGATTCTGTACACTTCAGCAGGTGTTTACGAAGGAACCGAAGCGGCCCCCCCTGTACTGGACCTGGGATACAAGGGAGCAGGTGTTGAAATATGGCCGGTGGGATCTCTTGACAGGAGCATGGAACCAGGCGCTAAAAAGGTAATAATCACACATGATTACGGCCGAAAAGATTCTCTGATGACACTCAGAAATTATGATTTTGCAGAGTTTCAAAACGGCCAATTCACTGGGTGGACACAAGTCGGAACATTTACACTCGAACAGCGCACCATTAACAGCAAACCTTATGCCTTCCTTTCAGGAGGAAGTAATAATAATACTGATCAGATTTACAGGGAAATAGAAATTGTAAATACTACTGCCTATTTTAACTTTGAGCTGGACTTTGCCCCTATTGGTAAAAATACAAACGGGCATATACTTTCAATTGATATGACCGTTCGGATAATGGTCAGACTCGAGGTTGGAGCAACCTACTACTATCTGAATGAACTCGGAGAATGGACAACTACTGAAACATTACTTATATCTCAGGTAAGATCATCCATAAGCTCCCCCGTTTGGAATAAGTGGAGGATTGTATCTGATGGTCTTCCTGGATCCGGAACGGTAAGAGTATGTCTTTTCCGCTATAATAATGCTGA